>JAGLHQ010000016.1 GCA_023143375.1 Planctomycetota bacterium | reverse complement strand
TTGAGGTCAATGCCAATTCCATATTACTCGGCAAAGATAAATATGTCGTAATGTCGATCGGCGATATTACAGAACGTAAAAAGGCAGAGAAGAAAATAAAAGATGCCATAGCTATGAAGTCAAACTTTATATCGATGGTTTCGCATGAACTCAGGACACCGCTTACTGCGATTAAAGAGGGTATTGCCATCGTTCACGACGAAGCGACCGGGCCGATAAACGATGACCAAAGAGAGTTCCTTGAGATCGCAAAGCGAAATGTGGATCGGCTTGCAAGGCTCATTAACGATGTTCTGGATTTCCAGAAACTCGAATCGGGGAAAGTAGATTTTGATCTGCAGAATAACGATATAAACCAGATCGCAAAGGAAGTTTACGAATCAATGAATAATGTATCGAGAAGTATCGATGTCGAGTTCAATCTCGAACTCGCACAGGAACTTCCTGATGTCCGGTCAGATCACGATAAGATAATACAGGTATTGACCAATCTCGTCAGCAATGCAATGAAGTTTGTCGATGAAGGTAGTGTTACGATAAAGACGATTAGCAAGGCAGATGCGGTAGAGGTTATAGTCTCCGATACGGGTATCGGTATTCGGCAGGAAGATGTTCCAAAGGTTTTCCAGGAGTTTGAACAACTTGGAAAGCACGGCGGAAGAAAGATTGGCGGAACAGGGCTGGGGCTTGCTATCTCGAAAGAAATAATACAGAAACACAAAGGGGATATTTGGGTTGAATCGAAATACGGAAAGGGTTCTTCTTTCCATTTCACACTTCCAGTTCAACTGTCTGGAGAAAAACATGGCTAAGAAAATATTAATAATCGAAGATGAGCCTGATATCATTAAGATAGCGGTATTTCGCATAAAGCAGGCAGGCTATGAAGTTTTTATTGCCGAAAATGGAAAACAAGCGCTTGAGTCTGTATATATGCATAAGCCCGACCTGATCTTGCTCGATCTCAATCTTCCGGTTATGAGCGGATCGGATGTTTGCAGGAAGATAAAGGCAACCGAGAATTTTAATAGTATTCCCGTAATACTTTTCACAGCTTCGAACAGCAGCAAACTTGGCGAAATCGCAAGCAGGCTTGGGGTTGAGGATTATATCTCTAAACCGTTTGATCTGGAAACACTTCTGTCTAAGATAAAAAGGCTGATCGAACAAACAGAAACAGTTACTACTGAGGAACATGCATGATATTTACTAAGAAAAAGATATTGCTTATATCAGAAGGCAGCCGGATCGGAGCAGAAGTCGAAAAAAATCTTGATCCGAAGGAGTTTAGTCTGCAAATCGCCGAAGATTCCGCCTCTGGAGCAGAGATAGCTTTAAAGACCAGGCCGGATGTTATACTGCTGGATATGAAGGATCCCTTTGAAGTTATCTCAACGCTTAAGCCCAAGGAAAAGATGTCGAATACGGCAATGCTGGTCTTTACAGAAGGTGATTCGATTGCCGGGGCCGCTGAAGCGGAGGATTTCTCTGCCGATGACTTCATCAGTAAGAATTTCGATGAAAATACGTTTGGCGAGATAGTCAAGCTCAAGATGGAAAAATTTAATGAGGAAAGTAGAAAAGATAAACGCGTATCGAGAACTTCCGTGCTTATCATCGACGATGAAGACGATCTGAGGCGGATCGTCGAGTTTAATCTTCATCGTGAAGGATTCAAGGTTTACAGTGCTGCCGATGGACCTAGCGGTATAAAACTTGCCAGAAAGCACAAGCCCGAAGTGATATTGCTTGATGTGATGATGCCGGGGATGGATGGCATTGAGGTCCTTGACGCATTAAGATATAAAGACGATATGCGAAAAATACCTGTCTTTATGCTGACAGCGAAAACGACGATGGAAGATGTCGAAAAGGCATTTAACCATGGAGCCGTCGATTATATAACAAAACCGTTTGAGGGTAACGAACTTGGTAATACGATAAGGACAAAACTTAAAAAGTATCAATAAAGAGATAAGCTATGGATAAAAAGAAAATATTGATAATCGACGACGAAAAAGACACGCTGATGCTCATGAAGGTAAGGCTTACGACTATGGGATACAGCGTGACTATGGCTCAAAGCGGACAGGCGGGATTAGCTATCGCAAAGAGCCAACTGCCCGATCTTATAATACTTGACGTCCTGATGCCCGACATGAATGGCTCTGAAGTAGAACATAGATTGAAGGACGATCCTGAAACGGAAAACATACCGGTGATATTTTCAACTTGCCTTGCCCGGTGCGATGGCGATAATGATAAAAATACTTTGCATATTACAAAACCTTACGAGGTCGATGAGTTGATGGGAAAGATCGAACAGCTTATATAGGATTAACAAATGGCAGACAAAAAAATATTACTGGTTGACGATGAAAAGGATATTCTTGTCGTTTTGCGCAAACAATTAGAAGATAAAGGATATGAGGTTTTTACTGCCGAAAACGGGATTGATGCTCTACAGATCGCCTCTGTAAAGGAACCGGACATTGCAATACTCGATCTTGCGTTGCCCGATATGGATGGTTCGGAGATAGCAGTAAAACTCAGAGAAAACGAAGAGACAAAACATCTGCCGGTGATATTTTTAACCGCTTTAAGATCAAAACAGGAAGAGCATGATGGCGGAACGACCATCGGAGGACATACGGTGCTTGCAAAACCGTACGATCTTGAGGAAATTGTAGAACGTATAGAGGTTCTGGCATAAAATCGCCTTTTGCTTTTGTTTCCGCTGCTTTCGTAATTGTTTGTAACACCATTTGTGTCTTTTAATTAGACATTTTTTGCAAAAAACGCATATTTTCCTTGCTCCGTTCCGGATTTCCGCTAAACTATCGGGTCACTAAAAATCGAATAGGTTTGGTATAATCAAGATCACGGCGACGTAGCTCAGTTGGTTAGAGCGTGGGATTCATAAGCCTGAGGTCGGTGGTTCGAATCCACCCGTCGCTATTTAGTTGTTAGTTTTTGGTCGATAGTCGTTAGATGTGAGTATTGGCATGGCAGGGATGACAAGATATGATAAGATTACTTCTTTTAAGGATTTGGTGATTTGGAAAAGGGGTATAGATCTTGTTGAAAAAATATATGAACTGACAAAAGTGTTTCCAAAAGAGGAAGCATACGGTCTGACAAGTCAAATTCGCCGGTGTAGTGTTTCAGTACCTTCAAATATCGCTGAAGGCTTTAGTAGAGGCCATGAAAACGAGTACAAACAATTTTTGTTTATATCTTTAGGCAGTTGTTCAGAGTTAGTAACGCAACTGACAATTGCTGCCAGATTGGACTATATAGAAGATAAAGAGGTTTCTGGGCTTATCGATGAAGTCGAGCAAATAAGCAAGATGACAATGAGTCTGGTAAAAAAACTAAACTAACGACGAGCGACTATCGACTAACGACCAGTTGCCCCCATCGTCTAGCGGCCTAGGACGCCGGGTTCTCATCCCGGTAACAGGGGTTCGAGTCCCCTTGGGGGTATTTAAAAGTCTATATATTTTAGTACTTACAAAATGTGCCGCAGCACTTAGTGGTTTTGCAAAGACGACCATTAAATTTATGGCAACAAATATTTTTTAGGAGATTTTCGATGGCAGATTTAAAAGCTTTAGCAGATGCAGTCATTAGTGGCGATCAGTCGACAGCGATTGAAGTTGTAACACAAGCCATCGCAGATGGCATGCCCGCTAAAGACATTCTCGATCAGGGGCTGATCGGTGCTATGGCAATTGTTGGCGACAGGTTCAGCAAAAATGAAATTTACATCCCTGAGATGCTTATCGCCGCACGTGCAATGAAATCTGCGGTTGAAATTTTAGAGCCGGAGCTTGTAAAAGCCGGCGTAGAGCCAATCGGTAAGTTCGTAGTTGGAACCGTCGCAGGCGACCTGCATGACATCGGCAAAAACCTTGTCGCTATGATGATGAAGGGTGCAGGCTTTGATGTTATCGATGCCGGTATCGATGTTTCTCCTGAAACATTTGTTGCTAAGGTTAAGGAATCCGGTGCCGACGTGGTTGGTCTAAGCGCTCTGCTTACAACAACAATGCCTGCGATGGAAGCGACCGTAAAGGCATTGAAAGATGCGGGCATTACAGCCAAGGTCATAATCGGCGGAGCTCCTGTTACACAGGCTTATGCTGATAAGATCGGTGCTGACGGTTACTCAGCGGACGCAGCTAGTGCTGTAGATGTCGC
>JAGLHQ010000159.1 GCA_023143375.1 Planctomycetota bacterium | reverse complement strand
CGGGCTTGGCTCGCCGGAAGATTACAAGGCCAGCGTTGTCAGCGTTCGCGTTGGCGACGAGATAAACCGTAACGAATTTCTGGGACGGCTTGCCGATATTCAGTATACACGTAACGATGTTGAGTTTACACGCGGGCTGTTCAGGGTCCGCGGTGATGTTGTGGAGCTTTGGCCCTCGTATGAATCTTATGCGGTGCGGTTTGAGTTTTTCGGCGACGAGATCGAAAAGATAAGCTATATAAACGCGGCGTCGTCGGAAGTGCTGGCTGACGAACAGCAGATATTCATCTATCCGGCTAAGCACTATATCATGCCGGCTGAGCGTATTGAGGCAGCGACCGAGAGCATCCTTGAAGAACTTGGCGAACAGCTAATGCACCTTCGTCAGGAGGGTAAGCTGCTTGAGGCACAACGGCTGGAAGCGCGGACGATGTACGATGTTGAGATGATGAAGGAGGTTGGGTACTGCAGCGGTATCGAGAATTATTCGAGGCACCTTTCGCAGCTTGAACCGGGAGCGAAACCATATACGCTGATCGATTATTTTCCGGATGATTTTTTATTGATCATCGACGAATCGCATGTTTCCCTGCCGCAGATCAGGGCGATGTATGCCGGGGACAGGAGCAGGAAAAATGTCCTGGTCGAGCACGGGTTTAGATTACCCAGCGCGATGGACAATCGTCCGATGCGGTTCGAGGAGTTTCAGGAGTGCTGGAAGAATGTAGTTTTTCTTTCCGCTACGCCGGGCCCGTTCGAGCTTGAGGCGTGCGAAGGTGAGGTTGTCGAACAGATAATCCGTCCGACGGGGCTGATCGATCCTGAAATATTCGTGTACCCTGCGACCGATCAGATACCGCATTTGATGGGGGAGATCGAAAAACGGATCGAAGCGAAAGAGCGTGTACTCGTTACGACGCTGACAAAACGGCTGAGTGAGGATCTGGCGAGCTATATGAGTCGGAAAGGGGTTCGGTGTAAATATCTGCACAGCGATATAAAGACGCTGGAGCGTGTTGAGATATTGCGTGAACTTCGAGCGGGTGATTTTGACGTGCTTATCGGGATCAACCTGCTGCGTGAGGGGCTCGACCTGCCGGAAGTTTCGCTGGTGGCGATACTCGATGCGGATAAGGAAGGATTTCTGCGGAGCGAAACGTCGCTTGTTCAAACGATAGGCAGAACAGCACGGAATGTTAACGCAAAAGTACTGCTGTATGGGGACAAGGTGACCAACTCGATGAAAAAAGCTATTGACGAAACGCAGCGAAGACGTACAATTCAACTTGAATATAATGCGAAACACGGCATTACGCCTGAGACGATCAAAAAGGAGATCCGGCATGGGCTGAAGGTTGAGTTCGAGGCGCGTAAGACGGCGCAACATGCGGTTAACCTTAGCGACGACGAATACGATAAGGCAGAGCTTGCAAGCCAGATCGAAAAGGAGATGCTTGCGGCGGCGGCAGAGCTTGATTTCGAACGGGCGGGCTTCCTGAAAAAACAACTTGTGGAACTGCAAGAGGTACCGGAAATAAATTAAAATTCGAATGTCGAAACTCGAAACAAATATAAAATTCAAAAAAGGTAATGTTTTAAACGGGCTTTATTTAGCCCCTTCAGGGCAAAGGTTTTGTTGCAAAATATTCTCAGGGGTGCGTCCTTCGAACTTAACCCTGGGCTGATACATTTAACCCCTTCGGGGTACTGGAAATTAATTACTGTGGATAAGATATGAAAAAACTGAATATCAAAAAAGTACAGGCGCTGATCGACCTGGCGGTCGAGGAAGACTATGGGCAAGGGGATCCGACGTCCGTGATAACGGTTGGCGAAGAGAAAAACGAAAAGACGCATATCGTAACTCGTGAAGAGATCGTGGTCTGCGGGATGGACGTTGTTCGTGAAGTGCTGAGAAGGTATGACGAACGGCTGAAACTGAAAGTGTATATCGATGACGGTAGTCGCGCCAATGTCGCGAACAAGCTTGCTACGATCGAAGGCCCGTTGCGTTCGATACTCAGTGCCGAGCGTGTTGTGCTTAACTTCTTGCAACGTCTTTGCGGAATAAGCACGATGACGTGGAAGTTCGTAAGCGCGGTTCGCGGGACAAGGGCCAAGATATATGACACACGTAAGACAACGCCCGGCTGGCGGCTTCTTGAAAAGTATGCGGTAAGCTGCGGGGGCGGGTACAACCATAGAATAAGCCTCGGCGATGGTGTGATGTTCAAGGATAACCATATCGCAGAGCTTGGTAAGAACTTTAAGCCTGCACTTAAAAAAATGGTTGCCGCGGCAAAAAAAACCAAGGGTGTCAAATTCGTATCGGTCGAAGTCGATCACGTCGACCACCAGCTTGACCGAGTGCTTAAGATACCCGGCATTGACGTTATTCTGCTGGACAACATGGGTCAGTGGCAGCTTAAGCACGCCGTTGAAATGCGGAACGAGATATGCGGCAAGAAGAAACCGTACCTTGAGGCCAGCGGAAATGTTAACTTAAACACGGTGCTCGGAATCGCCAAGTGCGGGGTCGACAGAATATCGGTAGGGGCAATAACACACTCAGCAATTGCAGTCGATATAGGGCTGGACAGACAAGAAAATATCGTATGAGTTTCGAGAAGCTTGACGTAGATATAATAAGTGAAGGGCTGAGGACGAAGGTTATCGGCAGCGAAGTTGTCGTCTTTAAAAACACGTCGAGTACGAACGATATTGCGTGGGAATACAGCGGTAACGAAGCCAACAACGGGCTTGCGGTTTTTAGCGAACAGCAAAGCAAGGGCCGAGGTCGGATGGGCAGCAAGTGGCTCAGCAAATCGGGACAAAGCCTGCTGTGTTCGATCGTGCTTACAAACACGAAAGCGAAACCTCAACTGCTGACGCTCGGGTGTGCGGTCGCTATTGCAGAAGCGATACAAAACTGCTGCGAAGTAGAACCGCGTATCAAGTGGCCGAACGATATTATTATCGCCGGGAAAAAAGCGGCAGGCATCCTGCTGGAGTCGCGGATCGGAAAAGGGAAAAGCGATTATGTGATCGGGATCGGGATCAACTGCCATCAGGACCAAGCGTTTTTTGCGAAACAGAAATTGCAAATACCGGGAACGAGCATCGATATCGAAAGCAAAAAAGTTGTCGATAGAAACGAACTTGCAAAAGAGCTTCTTGGCAATCTTGACAGGTGGGTCGAGATCGCAGGCAGTGACGGCGGAAAGATACTTGAGCGGTGGAAGCAGCTTAGCAGCCAGATCGGTCACAGGATAACGGTAGAGTTTAACAAACAACGGTTCGCAGGAAACTGCATCGGAGTGGATCCTGTTAAGGGGATCATCCTGCAACTTGAGAAAGGCGGGGTCAGGATGTTCGAGGCAGCACAAACAACTATTGTTAAGCATCTGTAAAAAAACTGTAAAATATTAACAAACAAAAATTATGTCGAATAAACATAAAGAACAACAGGAGCTTGAGATACGCGACTGCGGGGTTATGGCGTACGGCAAAACGCTCCATTTGCAGCGTGAGCTTGTACGGCAAAGGATAGACGAGCGAATAGCCGATACTATCCTGCTGGTCGAACATGAGCCGGTTATCACGCTTGGGATACGTAAGACGGAAAATAAACTGCTTAGTACTAAAGACGACCTGAAAGAAAAAGGCATCGAACTGCACTCGGTTAAAAGAGGCGGCGGGACGACGGCACACAACCCGGGGCAAATCGTCATCTACCCGATACTTAATATTAAAACCATCGGGCTGGGGGTTGGCGATTATGTGCGCCGGCTTGAAGCTATCGGCATTGAGCTGCTGGGCGAACTTGGCGTAAAAAGTGAGCGAAAGAAAGGGCTGCCGGGCCTGTGGGTCGGTGAAAAAAAGATCGCGTCTATCGGTGTCAAGATCCGGAAGTATGTCAGCTTTCATGGAATGGCGATCAACATCAATAACGATCTTGGGATATTCGAGAACATCGTGCCGTGCGGACTTGACGGCGTTGTAATTACCAATGTGCTAAAAGAGACCGGCAATGACGTATCCATCGATGAGATCAAGGCCAAACTTACGAAGCTTTGCAGGGAACACTTATTAAAAAAGTAAAAGATTGAATATTAAAATGTAAAATTGTAAAGATAACGCGTGTGCTAAAGCACACCCTACGGCTGGGGCCTATACAGCCCCATCAGGGTTATGAGAAAAATTATAATGAAGAACACGGGACGACTTCCATCGTGGCTGAAGAGGCGTATGCCTGCGAGCGACAGCTTCGCACATACACACCATGTTATAAGCTCGCTGGGTATCGATACGATCTGCACCAGTGCGAACTGCCCTAACAAGGGTAAGTGCTGGGATAGAGGAACGGCGACGGTTTTGATACTGGGTGACATTTGCACTCGCAGGTGCAGATTCTGCTCGGTCGGCAGCGGCAAACCTAAACCACCCGATGCAAGTGAGCCGAGGCGAGTAGCTGCGATGGCTGAGGAAATGAAACTGAAATACCTTGTGATAACCAGCGTAAGCAGGGACGACCTTGCCGACGGCGGCGCGAGGCAATTCGCAGAAACAATAAAAACGTGCAGGGGGAAAAATCCGAAGTTGGAATTTGAACTGCTGGTGCCGGACTTTAAGGGATGCCCGGAGGCCGCCCTTGATATATTGTCGGGCGCTATGCCTTTTGTTTTCGGTCATAATGTTGAAACAGTACCATCGTTGTATTCGACAGCACGGCCTGGCGCGGATTATCAGCGTTCGCTTGGACTGTTAAAAAAAGCAAAACAAAAACTTGCAAATGTAGAAACAAAATCGTCGATCATGCTTGGGCTCGGCGAAAAAGACGACGAGATTATCGAGGTGCTTAAGGATCTGCGCGGTATCGGCTGTGACAGGTTGGCGATAGGACAATACTTGAGACCTACGAAGGATTCGCTTGATGTGGTGGAATACGTCGAGCCGGAAAAATTCGAACAGTGGAAAGAAAAAGCGACGGAGCTTGGGTTTAGATGGGTGAAAAGCTCGCCGTTTACGAGAAGTTCGTATCACGCGGAAGAAAAACTATAAGGAGAAACCCCATGGCAGTATACAAAAAAGTGAAATCGGTTGCGACGTTTATGGGTAAGCTCGAACATGGGGCGGATATCCTTGAAGAGCTTACGAAAGTTTGTGCTGACAATAATATCAAGCTTGGTAAAGTCGAAGCGATTGGGGCGGTCAAAAAAGCGACGATCGGGTATTACGATCAGAACACGAAAACATATAACTTCTTCGAGCTTGACAGGCATCTTGAGATAACGAATCTTCTCGGCAACGTGTCGCTAAAGGACGGCGAACCTATTATCCATGCGCATATTACGCTT
>JAGLHQ010000158.1 GCA_023143375.1 Planctomycetota bacterium | reverse complement strand
CCGATATGGTTCTCCGGGCCCAGGGCATCGACTCCCCCAGCCTGTTTATCGAAGAGGAGCTTTGCCGCCAGGCCATAGCCACCCACGAATTTGCGTGTTATTTCGTCACCGTAGAGTTCGTCGGTTAGTGTTTCAGTCGACAGATTAACATAAAGGACGCGTGCTGCGCCATTGCCCATAAATCCCTTTGCCATAGAACACCTCGCAAGTAATCATTATTGTTTATGCTTTTCAAAAAAAGCCAACAGATATTTTACCATATCCGTAGATGCCATTGACCACAGCAAAAACCGGTACGGGAATATCTTCCAGTTGACATTTCCCATATTGCTTAGCCACACTACTAAGCATAATTTCCATTAGAATATAAAACCTATCTCGGAAAGTAAAGATTTAAAAACATGCGGGACAATTAATCCCGCGTGTCAGCCTTATTGTGAAAGTTAAAAGCGAAGGCTATTTAATTTCCAACAAGGCGGCTTTAGCCGTCCGAAGGACTAAAGCCCGAGGATTTAAAATCCTCCGTCTTTAGACGCTCTTTTTCAAGCGGCGGTTTAGCCCGCCGCAGAGAACCCACCGGCTTCAGCCGGTGGTAGTTAAGTTGCAGTGGCTTACGTTAACATCCAGATCGTTGACGGTCAGTTTGAGTTAATTATTATATTTAGGCCTTGTGTTATTGTTAACGATCTGCAACAATGCTTTCTTGTATTGTTGTTTAGATCCCAGGAGAATCTCGATTTGATCGCATCTAGTTCACCTATTGAGTAATAAAGACGCTATGATAGGTTTTCTATGTATCCAGAACCGCCTTTTTTTTGGGGGTTGGCAGAATTTTCCTGAAAAATTGAATAGGGATGTGAAATGCTTAAAATACGCAATATGAAATATGTCGTGCTCGGCGTAGCTTTTGCTATGTTTAGCCTTGGGTGCTCGGTAGCGGTTAGGCCGGGTGACGATCTACAGGCGGTGCTCGACACGGGCAATGACCTTGTGCTCAGGCCGGGTTGTGTTTATGAAATTTCTAATACCCTGCACTACAAGAAGCCGGGGCAGAAGATATATACGAAAGATGCGCGCTTCCCGTCCGAGTACGCCACACTGCGGCTTGTCAACAAGGAGGAGGTCACACTCATTAATGCCTGGCCGGTTGAACGCGTGGTTCTGGAGCATGTAATTTGTGATGGGAACCGGTATGAACTGTCTGTCAGGCCGTATCCTGCAAGTGTTAAAGTACATCAGCCCGGGATACTTAATTTTGGAGGCAGTCAGGGTCAGGTTGTGCGGGAATGTGTTTTTATGAACGCACGCGGGTTTTCGAATATCGTGTTTCACAAAGGGGGCGGCGATCATCTGGTCGAAAACAACCTGGTCCTCGGTGCCGGGGTCGATGCGCGTGGTAACGGTCGAGCTATGAACGAACCTCCTCGTCGCTGGTCCGATGGTATTTCATGCGGCGCGCCCAATTCTATGATCCGTAATAACTTGGTCATTGATCCAACCGACGTCGGGATCGTGCTTTATTGTGCGCCCGGCAGCGTGGTTGAAAACAATGTGGTTGCTTCGGTTTCTCGTGAGTCATTAGGAGGTGTTAACCTGGTCGACGCGTTCGATCACTATGCACTTAACGACGAAAAAACACTGTTTGATTACCGCGGATCGACGGTGCGTGACAACTATATCGATGCATTCGGAGCTCGTATTCATATTGGCATACCGGTCGGCTGTGTTCCATGGGTTGCACATTGGCGCGGTAAGATCCTTAAAGGCGGCGAAGTTAGCGGCAACACTATCGCAGGTGGCGCAGGCGGCTATGGTTTCGTGGCGCATGGGATCACGGATTGGAAAATTACGGGAAACAAGAGCATTGCAACCTATTCAGGGCTGGCGGAGTATGGCGATCATAAGAATCCGCCGGACGATCCGGCTGCTTTTCTTTATGACGCGGCTACCGTGAAAAACTGTGAGCTTCAACCTGAATTTGTCAAGAGCAAACGTCATATAGAACACTTATTGCGAACCCATCATGCGCCGCAAGACGAGCTTGGTTATCAGATGCACGATTACGGCGACGCCGAAGTAAAAGTTGTGGTTGAATCGGCTTATATTGAAATGCTTGGCAGGACGGCAAAAAAAGCAGAAATGGATGAGGGGATAAGTTTGCTGCGGAACCGCAAATTGAATGCTGACGGTTTACGTCGCCGTATTATGTCCAGTACTGAGTTCAAGAGTTGCTTTGGCGATGTTCCGTCGGAAGAACTGCATGCCTTTCGCGTAAAACGGTGGTTCGACGTCTGCAATGAGCTGATCCGGAAAAAAGGGGAAATGCCTTCGGCTGTTGAACTTTACAAAGAAGCTATCGCCTCGCTGCGCATTGAAAGTAAGTGAGCCATGGTATGGTAATTCACGGAGATGACATGGGGTTAGTAAAAGGAGTAAATATGGATAGACGTTCATTTATCAAGGTGGGGTCTGCGGCTTCGGTTGCTATGGGCCTTGCAGGCGGTATTGCTGAAGGTGCTGAAGCTAAACCTAAAGCATCGGAGGGCGAAGGCGTGAAAAACGGCAGGATAAAACAATCGGTCTGCAAGTGGTGCTATAGGGGCGTAAGTCTCGATGAGCTTGCTGCATTTTCAGCAAAGATCGGCATCAAGGGCATGGACCTTATCTCCCCGGAAGACTGGCCAATACTCAAAAAGCACGGGCTTGAATGTTCTATGTCCAAAAGCCATGGCATTGGTAAAGGACTCAATCGTATCGAAAACCACGACGAGTGCCTGGCGAAAATTCGCAAGAGCATTGATGAGACTTCGGAAGCGGGCTTTCCTAACGTTATTTGTTTTAGCGGAAACCGTGAAGGTATGGATGACGACGAAGGGATGAAGAATTGTTTTATCGCATTAAAGCAGGTCGTCGGTTACGCAGAACAAAAGAACGTTACGCTGTGTATGGAACTGCTAAACTCCAAACGTAATCATAAAGACTATATGTGTGATAGAACGCATTGGGGCGTCGAACTTGCGAAACAGGTTGGCTCGGATAACTTCAAACTTCTTTATGACATCTACCACATGCAGGTGCAGGAAGGCGACGTTATCGCGACGATCAAAGAATCGCACCAGTACATCGGTCATTATCACACTGCGGGGGTTCCAGGCAGAAACGAGATTGGCGATACGCAGGAACTATACTACCCTGCGATAATGAAAGCGATCTTGAAAACCGGATTCACCGGGTATGTTGGGCAGGAGTTTATTCCAAAAAAAGGCAAACTAGAATCGCTCGCAGAAGCTGTGCGTATCTGCGATGTATGATAACTATTCAAAAAATTAAAGGACCATAAAATGGAAAAACAACGATCTACAAGACGAACATTTTTGAAATCAGCAGTCGCTACCGGTGCAGGGCTTATCATTTTACCCAGCGGCACGCTTTCGGGTGCGAACGCTACCAGCAACAAACTTAACATCGCTTTGATCGGTTCACACGGACGAGCATTTCAGCACTACGATTCCATCGACAGCGAAAATATCGTTGCGATATGCGACGTTAACGAGAAGAATTTGGACTTGGCTGCTGCAAGATTTCCGAAAGCTAAAAAGTATATCGATTGGCGCAAATGTTTGGATGACAAGGGCATCGATGCGGTCGTCTGCTGTACGCCCGATCACACTCACGCTTTCATCGGCAACTGGGCGATGAACCGTGACCTCCATATTTATCTGGAAAAACCAATCGCTATGAGTGTTGAGGAATCTCGCGTACTGCAAGCCACTTATCAAAAGAAAAAACATAAACTCGCCACCCAGGCAGGCACCCAGCGCCACGCCTATCCAAACTTCAGCAGGGTGCGTGAACTTATTAAAGACGGCGCCATTGGCGAGCTAAGACACTGCTACGCATGGGGACGTCGCCAGCTTAGAAAACCAGGTTACCTGCCCGCAGCCGGTTCACCACCAAAGACCCTGGATTACGATCTTTGGATCGGCCCGTCACCAATGCACCCATACAACCCGGGCTATTTCGCCGGCAAGCCTGCTGCTAATTGCCTCAACTGGAACATGTACTGGGACTTCGGTACGGGGCAGGTTGGCGATATGGGAGCACATACGATGGACCTTGTGTGGAACGCTATCGATGCCGATCTTCCAACGTCGGCTGTGGCTAAGGGCGAAGCGTTCAACCCGGAAGTAACGCCGGTAGAACTTGAAGCAACTTTTAAAGTGCCCGCAAACGATTGGCGCGGCGAGATCGGCGTAACATGGTGTCAAGGCGGAATGATGCCAAGATCGCCGAAGAAACATATCGACCTAACCCAGATCGGACACGGAGCAATGTTCAAAGGCACAAAGGGATACGTGATCGCCGACTTCCAGTCCAGAGTGGTGCTGCCGTTCGGTGACGATGCGGACTTTGGCTATTACGACCGTAGAAGCAAAGAAGAGATGACACCGAAAGCCAAACATTTCCAGAAGGAATGGATCGACGCATGCAAAGGCGATCTGAAGACGTCATGCAATTTCGATTACAATGGCAAGATGGCTGAGATGATGGCACTGGGGCTGGTAGCATATAAAGCCGGCAAAAAACTAAACTACGACGGCGCCAAAGGACAAATAACAAACAACGCCAAAGCAAATGAACTTCTAAAACGAAAGTACCGCAAAGGCTGGACACTAAACGGTTAGGCCAAAAAAAAAGTAAAATTTGTGTAAGCATTGATCGAAATGAAAAACAGCGCAGCTTATTAAGGCTATTCGGAAGGAAGTATTATGAAACGCTTGTTATTTGTATTGCTGCTTACCGGCATTGCGGGCCTGTTTGCATTAACTGGATGCAGTCTTGATCGTCAAGGAGGAGTTGCAGTAGAAGCAGAACGTCCGAATGTTATTTTCATTTTTGTCGACGATCAGGGTTATTATGATCTTGGCTGTTATGGGGCGACGGAAGTTGAGACGCCTCGGATAGATGCGCTCGCACAAAATGGCGTTCGTTTCACTGATTATTATGCGGCGGCTCCTATTTGCAGCCCTTCGCGGACAGCATTGCTGACGGGATGTTATCCTCGAAGAACCGGTAACGGGATTTGGGTGCATCGTCCAGATGCTGAACATGGCATTGCCCCTGAGCGATTGACCATTGCTGAACTATTTAAGAACGCCGGCTATGCAACCGCATGCATCGGGAAGTGGCACTTGGGATTTGAAGAAAAATATCTACCTAGGAATCAGGGGTTTGACCATTATTTCGGTATTTTACATAACTTGGATTCCTATGAAGTCGTTCATTTTGAAGAACAGGGCGGCATGCCGCTGCTTAGGAATGGAAAAGTTGTCGGCAGAAATACAGAACCTGGCGCATTAACGAAATTATATACTGACGAAGCGATCACGTGGATCGAGGCGAGGAAATCGTCGGAACCATTCTTCCTTTATCTACCTCACACTATGTTACACACTCCGATGGGGGTTAGTCCGGAGTTTAAAGGAAGCTCTAAGTGGGGGCTTTATGGGGATGCAATTCAAGAGATAGATTTTAATGTTGGGCGCATCGTTGACGCATTGGAGCGTCTTGGAATAGACGATGAGACAATTTTGATGTATGTATCTGATAACGGGCGAGGGCCCGGGCGTAATAAGCAGCAACCCATCAGGGGATCTAAGCTGACGACTTACGAAGGCGGATTGCGTGTTCCGTGTATTGCTTACGGCCCGCCGAGTATTCGAAAAGGATTTAAGGCCAAAGTGGTGGCTCATGCGATGGACTGGTATCCAACATTAGCTTCCCTTGCCGGAATTTCCATTCCGGAGGATGTGATTCTGGATGGAAGGGATTTGAGTTCGCTTTTGGAGGGTAAGACCGATGCGATCCCTGCTTTCGATAAAACAGTTTCGTTGAATGCTGAGATTCCCTTGCGGCGTGAGTTTGAACTGGACCGAGAATGGGGCGGGGTATTCACACAGGAGGAATACCTCAATGCGTTCTTCTATCACGGGAGTCACGGTGCGCTGGCTGCGGTTCGGAGCGGGAAATGGAAATTGAGCCTGAATCCAGATTTGAAATTGTATGACTTAGAAAATGATCCGGGCGAGCGTGTGGCGCTCAGATCTCCATGGCCTCGCGAAGGCCAAAAACCTCCGACCGACCCGGCAGAGCGTGCGGTTATGAACAACTGGAAAATTAAAACTAAGTTACGTGGAATGGTTGTCCAATTCCAGCGGGAGATGCGTAAATGAACTATCGAATATGTAAACTTAGCCTGTTTTTAATTTTATTTACAGTTTTGAGATTGGGTGCGGGTCAGGAAACGCCGAACATCGTTATTATTCTGGCGGACGACCTCGGCTATGGCAGTGCTAACTGTTATGGCGCGAGCGAACAGCACATTCGGACTCCTAACATAGACCGGCTTGCAAAGGAGGGGGTAAAGTTTCTCGATGCAAACACGCCTGCCTCGGTTTGCACGCCTACTCGCTATGCTTTACTTACCGGTCGGTATGCGTGGAGAGGTCGTTTGAAACACGGCGTGCTGGGGCCGCCTGAGGGTCCGTTGTTGATTGAGCCGGAGTTGTTGACTCTTCCTGAATATTTAAAGGAGCATGGCTATCAAACAGCTCATGTTGGGAAATGGCATCTTGGTTATACAAATTTAAATAATGTTGACGATATGTCCGCTCAGCCGTTGGAACCTGGGCCACGCTCGCTGGGATTTGACTATCATTTTGGGGTTCCAAACAATATAGATTGGCTGCCTAAAGTATACGTAGAAAATGAATCAATATGGGGCTTGCGCTCGGTGGGGAAACATCCTTACGGGAAAAGTTCGTATAAGGGTCAACGCTATCATGGATATGATGCGCCTCAGCGAGTGACAACTAAGGTTACTCAGGACTTGTCCGATGCAGCCAGGAACTGGATATTTAAAGTTGTGCGTCAAAAACAACCAAAGCCATTCTTTTTATATTTTGCCCCGGTAGGAGTACACAATCCCATTTCGCCAAGCGAACGGTGGCGTGGGAGCAGCGGCATAGGTCCGTATGGTGATTATATTCACGATGTGGACCACAGCGTCGGCGAAGTTTTAGATGCGTTGGCGTACTCGGGGGTTCTTGACAATACGCTCGTGATCTTTACGAGCGATAACGGTGGGGACACCGGTCAGATCGAAGAGACGCAGGCTCGCGATAAGGGCTTTAAGAATAATGGGGATCTTCGAGGTGACAAGCACACGATCTGGGAAGGTGGTTTCAAGGTGCCGTTTGTTGCGCGCTGGCCTAAAATGATCAAAGAAGGATCTGAGTCTAAAGCTATGATCAACATGGTCGATGTTTTTGCAACTCTTCAGGAAGTTATAGGAGGAAAGGTGCTCGACGCGAAAGCAGCGGGTGCTGATAGTTTCAGTTTCTGCTCGGAATTGCTTGGCAAGGCTTCTTCGAAAAGTAGTCGAGAAACGATGGTACTAAATGATGTAAAAGGTGTTGTTGCAATTCGAATGGGTGATTGGAAATATATCGAGGGCAAAGCTGAAAGGCCAGCGGACAAAGCTCGACAAAAAAAGTTCCCCAAGCAAGCGAAACCGCAACTTTACAATTTAAAACAGGATCCTGAGGAAACAAAAGATGTAATCGATGAATTTCCTGAGGTTGCGGAGAAAATGCAAGAAACATTGGACCGCATTCGGTCGCTGGGATCTGAACGCATGGTTGTAAAGAAAAAATAGAATTTTTCTGAAAAAATGGATAGAGATGTGGAATGTTTAAAATGTGCAATATGAAATATGCAGTGCTTATCGCAGCTTTTCTGCTCTGTTTGAATACTCAAGGAAGAGTTAAGGCAGATACAGATCATAGCAACGGTCAACTGGATAAAAGATTG
>JAGLHQ010000157.1 GCA_023143375.1 Planctomycetota bacterium | reverse complement strand
AGCGGCAACGTTCACTGTTGGCGTGGTAACAACCGCTTACAGCGACACGGTTTCTGCTGGTGATGTAATAAGTCAGGGTCTTGTAGGGCCTGCGGTATCCGGTACAGCGGTTGATCTTGTAGTTTCAGACGGACCATCGCCCCGTATAATTTCCGGTTATGTACTCGAGCCTGATGATGTAACGCCGATCGAAAACGTAGGTGTCATCGCTGATAATGGCGGAGGTTCCGATGTTACCGATGCAACAGGTTACTATGAGTTGACTGTTGATTATGGCTGGTCTGGCATAGTTGATCCGAATGCTGTCGGTTACTCGTTCGATCCAAATGATCTGACGTTAATTAATGTCATTACCGATCTGACAGATCAGAACTTTACGGGCATGCTTGACGGGTACATTATCTCCGGTATCATTCTTGATGGCGTAACTCCGATCGAAGGTGTTACTGTAACGCCTGAAAACGGTGGAGGCTACTTCACTAACAAGTATGACGGCGGTGGAATAGGTATAACCGATGCGGAGGGTTACTATGAAGTTCTGGTTGATTATAACTTCTCAGGTGCGGTTACTCCGACGCATAACGCATACACGTTTGCCCCGTTAAGCAACAGCTACAGCAATGTTTTGGCTGATGTTGCGAGTGAGGATTATGCAGGGACGATGCTGACATTCAGCATATCCGGTTATGTCGAAGACATACTTGCCGCTCCGATCGAAGGTGTGGTTGTCACTGCACAAGGCGGCGGTGGAACAGACACAACCGATGCGGCAGGCTTCTATGAAGTGTGGGTAGATTACGGATGGACGAACAGTCTGACGGCAGTAAAAACAGACTATACGTTTACAGCGCCTGCTGCATTTGTCGATGTGACGGTTAATTATGTTGATGAGGATTTCCTTGCTAAGCTTGACGCTGATATTGACGGTGATGGTTTCGTTGATGTTGCCGACCTTGTAATATTCTGTCAGAACTGGCTTATGGCAGGTGAATTAAGTGATGGTGATCTCGACGAAGACGGCGGTATCGATAACTTTGATTTTGCCGAATTGGCCGAGTACTGGCAGCCGTAATTGTGATGGCAGCCATTGATTGACAAAAAAAGAGTTTTTTGGCGTGGCGGAGATTTCATTTCCGCCACGCTTTTTTTGCTGCACAGCATAATAACAGCATTCCTTCAAATAACAGCAATCCACGGCAGGGCAGTTGTGCCCTGTTAGTGAAAATTTGTCCCATTCGGCATATTGCCCAATAATTCCCACTTGCCACCCGGCAAGGCACAGGTACTACATCTTGGGATTGTACCATATATTAAGCTTTATCTCGTATGCCATTCCAGAATCAGGCTTTTTATAGGACGTACATTTGTTATTGGTGCCAACTTTTTTTTAAAAAAATAAAAGATTTTTGTTTACAAAGTGGGAATAAGTGGTAAGGTTTAGAAAAGAAGTCAACCAAAGTGGAGCTAGTACCATGCTCATGTTAACAGGCGAATACGAACACACACTCGATGAGAAGGGCAGACTATTCGTATCCAACAAGCTCCGCAGCCAGATCGACACCGCCGAGCATGGAAGTTCATTCTACCTGGTGCTCGGTTCCAACGGCATACTTTGCCTGTATCCTGAAAAGTACTTCCAGCAAATCGCCCTTGTCGATGCGCCAGGGATGGTCGCCCCCGACGAGGCAGTCGCCTTTGAAAGATTAAGTTTCGCTCTAGCCAGCAAGGTTGAGTTGGATCGACAGGGACGATTGCTGATCAACGAAAAAATAAGAAGACGTGCCAATCTGTCAAACAGCCTGACCCTTGCCGGAGTAAGGGATCATATAGAAGTCTGGAACAGCGCCGACTGGGAAAAATATCTGAGTGACAACATGTCACAGTTTCAACAGCAGATGACCCACGCCCGGCATACAGTATTACAAAAAGAAAGTCGCGAACTGGATCTTTAAGGAGAAAGTCTATGTTTGGAAAAGCAGTCGTAACAGAAGGGCACTTTGACGTATTAAACGATAACATAAGCGGCACACGATCGATCGACGAGCATACGTTTGTATCTGTTGCGGTCCTGGCTGATAGACTCGACAGGCTTCAGCGAACCAACCCGATGTTCGCAGATGTTAGTTTCTCACCTGAGGTCGAAGATCTTGTGCACTGCGAATCCATCTCAGGTCTTTGCTAAACCCTTAACGATTTCGCGATGAAAGTGTGATTTGGTGTGTGAATTTAAGGACAATACGTCTTGTGAACATATACCCGTATTGACAGAACAAATAGCCGAACGGTTAAGCGTACCGCAGGATGCGGTAGTAGTCGACGCGACTGTCGGACACGGAGGTCACAGCCTTCTGTTCGGTGAAAAACTGGGCCCTGGCGGCACGATAATAGGCTTAGATGTTGACGAGAAATCCTTGACCAGGGCCCAAACTGCTTTATGCGATCTTGAATGCGAGGTCATCCTGGTACGGAGCAACTTTGCCGATCTGCCCGATGTTCTCGCTGATGAGGGCTATTCAAAGGTCGATCTGATATTCGCCGATATTGGTTTTTGCTCGGCACAACTCAATGACCCTAAACGGGGATTCAGCTTCCAGCAAAATATGCCGCTGGACATGCGCCTTGACGATCGCTTGAAAGTAACCGCAGAGCAGATAGTCAACGACTATGAGGAAAAAGAATTGGCTGATCTTATTTTCAAATATGGTGATGAGCGAGGATCGAGGCGGATCGCAAGGTATATCGCCGAATTTCGCAAAACCCAGCGTATCAAGAGCACCTTGCAGCTTGCTAATGTGATCTGCAAGGCTCTGAACAAATTTCCATCGCCGGGCAGGCGCATTCATCCTGCCACAAAAACCTTCCAGGCGCTTAGGATCGCGGTCAATGACGAACTTGGTTGCCTGGAAGAATTGCTCGAAGCGGCGCCGGCATTACTGAACAAAAACGGGCTTATAGCTGTGATAAGTTTTCATAGCCTTGAAGACAGGATCGTAAAGAATAATTTTCGTGAAAACAAGCGGTTACAGACTTATGAAATTCTGACCAAAAAGCCGATAAACCCTACGGACGAGGAGATTTCAAGGAATCCGCGTGCGCGAAGTTCAAAAATGAGGATCGCAAGACGAATATGATCGGCATGGAGCAGAATAAATGACATCTGACGCCAAGATGGGACTTTTGCTTGGATTGGTAATAGTTGTGGTGATCGCTTTTTTAATAAACGGTCTGCCGGGACTTGTCAGTTCCTCTGCGTCCGAAACCCCGGTCAACACTTCAATAGTCAAATTCTCCGGTGATCATACCGGCATCGATGAAAAGGCCGCTCAGGCGGTAAGCGCCATCTGCATGATCCAGGAGGAGACGGCCCAGCCGATTCGCTACAAGGCACCTCTGCCGGTAACCAGAACGATCAAACTGGCTCCAAGGCCTATGCGGAATCGGTCGGCAGACGCTAAGGCGGTCGAGAAATATCTCGTCAGGGATGGCGACAACCTCGGTTCTATCGCAAAACGCGTTTACGGCCACGAGCAGGGCAACAAGCACGTCGCGGTTACGTCAATTTATCATGCAAACAGATCGCTTCTTAGTTCCCCGGACGACTTACAGGTCGGCCAGCAGCTTATCATTCCGGTCATCTCGCTTTCCAGCAGAACCAGAACCGCGCAAAATCCGACCGATCAAACGACCATGGCAGAAAAGATGCGTAGCTTCGCCGACAAGAATTTTAAGGCGATTAAAACGGCTGTAACCGGCACCAAAGAGGTTTATATAGTTCAGCCGGGCGATTCGCTGTGGACGATCGCAGAAAAAACGCTTGCCGATGGAAGCAGATACAATGAGATACTAAGGGCCAACAGCGGAATTATCGACGACGAAGAAAGCATCTCGATCGGCATGAAGTTGAAGATCCCGATAGATTAGAGATCCGCCGATACTTTCGTTGCCTAAAACAGGACAAGTTCTAATTGTGAAAAGATGGGGTTTAAATATATTGGTCTGGTTGTGATATCGAGAGCACGTCTTATTTTCATTAGTTTGTTTTTAACGGTTGTTTTGATAGCAACGGTTCAACTGCGGACAGCTTCGAGCAGGGTGTTTTTCGAGTTTCGGTCATCATTCGTTCTGCAAAACCGTCTTAAGCAGCAGCTATGGCAAAAACAGCTAAGGCTCCAGAGCCTCGTTAACCCAGGCGCTATTTCTGAACTGCCTTAAGGGCTTGTTGCCCAAATGGCTTTCGAGAAAAATGGCTTGAATTTTTGTTCTATTCAAGGCAAAAACCACAGCAAGAGCTATTCTCTTGCGAGGATTTTTAACGCCGAAGAGGGCAAAAAGGCAAGTTATTTTGCCGTAATGTGTTTGGGCAACACGCCCTCTAGGCGGATAAGATCGTGATCTGCTAGCTTGCTTGAACACTTGCTCACGAAGCATTGCGGTTTTTATGATTTCTCAAAAACAACAAATCCTTTAGGCTGTAAATATATAAACATGAAACAAAAAGTCGTTATTATAGTTATCTTCATCTTATTAGCGGGGGTGTTTTGTTTGCTTTCGATGAGGCTGGCCTCTCTCCAGCTAAACCCGGACAACTCTCCAGCAAACCCGAAACAGCAGTACGCAGTCGTCAAGCAGCACCCCCAGCGCGGTATCATCGTCGATTCGCAAAGCAGGATACTCGCCGCCAGCAATCGGCTTGATACGGTTTACGCGGAGCCGCGTGCGATCAAGGACATTAAATTGGCTGCTTCCAGCTTGCAGGAGATATTGGATTTCCCCGGACATGAGATTTGCCGCATCGTAGACGAGAGCAAGAACCCCGGTTATGTAAAGATATTCGAAGGCATAACCGCCGCCCAGCGCCAGGCCATACGCTCGGCCAAGCTTCGCGGTATTGGCATCCAGACCGATTGGCACAGATACTACCCCATGGGCAACATCACTTCGCACCTTGTTGGGTTTATCGGTACCGACCAAAAACCCCTTGCCGGGCTGGAGCTTAAATACGATTCACAGCTAAAAGGCACCGAAGGATACAATGTGCTTTTCGTAAACGCGATGCGTCAGCCGATAGGTTTCAAGGGCCAGGCGACGATAGTACGTGACGGGTTCGGGCTGATACTTACCGTCGATACATCCATCCAGCAGTTCGTAAGAGAGGCTCTTGTCAAACAGTACAAGGCATACAAAGCGGAGTCTGCTATCGCCGTTGTGATGGAGCCTAAGAGTGGTGCGATCCTTTCGTTGGTTTCGCTCCCGGATTTTGAACCGGTAAATATTGGCACTGAAAGCGCAGACAATCTAAAGAACAGGGTGCTGACCGATCCCTACGAGCCGGGCAGTATTTTCAAACCTATCGTAGCTGCCATAGCACTCGATGCCGGCGTTGTGAATATTAACGAAAAAATATTCTGCGAGTACGGCAACTATCGCGGCAAGGGGTTCGGCAGGATCGGAGAGTATGGAACGCACGAGTTCGGCGACCTGACGGTCAAAGAGATACTTGTCCATTCGAGCAATATCGGCATGGCAAAGATCGGTCAAAGAATGGAAAGAAAAAGATTTTACGATGGGCTAAAGCTCTTCGGATTCGGTTCTAAAAGCGGCATAGACTTGCCCGGCGAAGAATCCGGAACGGTTCACCAGATTGACAAGTGGACCGGTTACAGCGAAACGCGAATACCCTTTGGCCACGAGGTGACGGTTACCGCGATCCAGATCGCAAGGGCCTATGCGACGCTTGCAAATCACGGCAGAGTGGTCCAGCCGCACATACTAAAAGCGATAGTCGATAACAACGGAAAGGTTACGATGCTCAAACGCTCCGATCCGTCGGCAGGTTACATCATCGATCCTAAGGTTGCCGATTGGATCGTCACCGAGGCACTTGTAAGCGTCGTTAAGGAAGGCACCGGAAAACCGGCTGCCTTAAAAGAATACCAGGTATTCGGAAAAACAGGAACCGCCAACATCGCCGGCTCAACGATAAAAGGCTACGACGAAAAAAATTACATTGCCTCATTCGCAGGCGGGGCACCAGCCGAGAACCCGAAGCTTGTGGTGCTGGTTTCCATCCGGAAGCCGGACAGGAGCCTTGGGAAAGGATATACCGGCGGAAAGGTGGCGGCGCCTGTCGTTAAGGAAATACTGGATAAGTCGCTAACATATCTGACGAATCGATAAAGGTCGCTTCTAAAATACGAATTTCGAAATACGAAACAAATTCAATCCGCCTGAGGCGGACTAATGTTCGAATTCTTAAAACATGGTTCTGCACAATTTGTCATTCCAGCGAAAGCTGGAATCCATTATAACAAGCAAAAATGGATTTCAAATCAAGATTGGAATGACAATACATAATACTTTGAACCGTTTGAACATTTGAGTTTTTGTATTAGAGCTTGTTTAGAATTTCGTGCTTAGTGCTTCGAGTTTGGGCAACAGCCTCCGGCATCGTCCCGATATACCCCCTTTCATTGCAAAGCGTTAGTATCTTTTCAGCCAGGGGTGCAGCATCCCTCGAACCGCTTTGGCCTTCTTCTACGACGATGGCAATAGCTATTGCTCTGCCGGCTGTGTCTTCGGTGAAACCGGCGAACCATGCGTGCTCCGGGGCCTCCGTCGAACCGGTCTTACCATAAACGGTCACGTTACGGCTGTTAAGTATGCTGTC
>JAGLHQ010000156.1 GCA_023143375.1 Planctomycetota bacterium | reverse complement strand
GTCCTTGTCATGTACATCTACGGCGGAACCGGACTTAGAGGTTTCACCTTCGCTATGCTTGTCGGGATCATCGCAGGTACCTATTCATCGATAGCGATCGCGGCTCCGATACTTCTGTTAGGACGTAAAATTCCTTCAAAAAAATAGTTAAAGGCAAACACCAACGGTGTTATTTTGTTCGCGTTGCAAGAGCAGTAAGTTATTGTACAAAACTGCCTTTAGGCAAATAAACTCTTGGTTAGTTGTTTGCTAAAGTATGCAGGTTGTAATAGTAAAGCGTAACAATAATGTGGAAAAAGGTTATACCGCGCATCGGCGCGTAGTTTTTATGTATAAATAGTGCGAAGGTAATGAGAAAAGACCTTAAAATGGGAATGATAACCGGTGTGGTGATCGTAACGGTTGCCACCGGTATTATTTCGGTATTGTCTCCGACGCCAGAAGCAATGCTTATTGAGGAATCTTCTATGCTTTCGCCGCAAGGCGAGCAGGCAGAGATAATTCGGGTGATCGGTCCGGAAGATACCGCCCCGCCTGATGCAGCCGATGTTATCATTGAAAGCGAAAAGAAAAGATATTCGGCGGGTCCGAAGATACACGTCGTAAAAGCAGGCGAGACGCTTTCGAGCATTGCACAAAAGTATTACGGAACAACAGATGGCCAGCAGACTATTGTAGACGCCAACGGAGATTCTATCTTAGACGCCGACGCCCTACGTGTGGGAACAAGACTTGTAATTCCTTAGAGAGCGTTGCTCAAAGACGAAACTCGAAATCCGAAACAAATACAAAATTCAAGTTAAAGACCAAAGATTAATCCGTCTTCGTTAAAACTTCGACGTAACAGGAATGAAAGATTGAGAAGGCGGCTACGCCGGGCTGTTTTATTTCCATCCTTTAACTTCGTGAAAGGCTGCCACCCAATACACTTTAAATCAGCTCTGCAGCATCCTGGTCGACAAGCCATGTAACTTTATCGAGTATGGGCCATAGTGTATGAGCGGGGTACTTGACCTCGTCGGGTTCGCTGTGGAACACGTCATGAAGTGTCTGCGCTTTTTCACTGCCGGAGACCAGAACGACAAGATGTTTGGCTGCACAGATAACCGGACCGGTCAGCGTGAACCGATCGTAGTTGTCATCCATAAAGTATACGACAGTGACAAGATCGGCGGTATCGTAAAGCGAATACGATGTCGGGAACAGTGAGCCGATATGTCCGTCGCCGCCCATTCCAAGAACTATCAGATCAAATTCAGGGATCCGGCCCTGCTTAATATCGAACACATTGCGAATAACCTCTTCGTACTCGGCAGCGGCTTTTGCGTAATCTTCGACATCGGCGATCATCCTGTGAATGTTTGCCTGCGGTATGGAAACTTTATTAAGGAAGGTATGTGCGGCAAGTCCGTAGTTGCTGTCTTCTGATTCTGGGGATACGCATCGCTCGTCAACCCAGAACAATTGTACCTTGTCCCATTGGAGAGACTTACTTGCCGGCTCTGCGCCAAGCAACTCGAAGAAACGCTCGGGAGTATGTCCGCCGGACAGTGCAACGTTAAAGGAACCTTTGGAATCGATCGCTTTGCCGGCTTCTTCTATAAAAGTTTCCAACGCAACGGCGGCAAGGGCCTCGGCATCTGAAGCCTTATTAATATTGAATTTCAAATTGTTAATTAGTTCCATAGGACCGCACCATAAATTCTTTGTGATGAATTTTGAAATTGAAAGAAGGAAAAACCGAACTGACAACACCACCAGCGAGAAAGCCAAAGCCCTCACCATAACCCCCGTCGCTTCGTCTGACATAAGCAGGATCCATGAGATTCCCCTTCGTAACAACACACCCTTTAGGGTGAGAAGATCGTGATCCGTTGGCTGTCTAAGCTTAACAAGTGTCTGCGAGAAAGTACGAGCTTAAAACTTTCGCAGTAACAACACGCGTTCATTATTGCGCCAATTGTCCCGATAAACCACAAAAAAATCCTAACATTGTATCTTTAAAAAAGACCTCGCAGCACTGCTACTGCTTAAAAGTGTTTTTTTCGTCGAGAAACGCTTGTAATATCGAAGCAGCGGCAATCGCATCGAGGCGTTTTTTTTTCTTTTTTCGTGTGAATTCCCCCGCCAGTTTCTGCTCTGCATCGAAACTTGTAAGCCTTTCATCCTGAAAATGTATCGGAAGATCAACTTCTTTGGCAAGGTCTTTTGCAAAGTTTCGTACATTTTTGACAGGATCGCCTTCGCTTCCATCCATGTTCAATGGCAGGCCAACAACAATAGCACCTGCGTCTTCGGCGACAACTATTTTTTTGACCCTTGATATGAGACTTGGCTGATCGGTGATAAGGCAAAGCGGTGAAGCGATGGTCTCTCCGGCATCGCAAATTGCAAGGCCGGTACGTTTTTGACCAAGATCTATCGCCAGATAACGCATGGGTTTAAAGGAACTTCTTGCCTCCGTGACTTTCGATAAGTTCCAGAAGCTCTTTCAGCCGGTTTGTTTGGTCGGCGTGACAGACCAACGTTGCGTCTGGACTGTGAGCAACAACAATATTATCAAGTCCGATCATCGCTATAAGGTGTCCCTTGTCTTCGGTGACGATGATATTGTTCTTGCTGTCCAGCAGTTCGCTTTTCTCAGCAACGACAATATTATTATCAACATCCGAGCTTATGATATCTGCAAGCGCGGCAAATGAACCCATGTCCAGCCATTTGCAATCGAGCCTTATGGCGTAAACGTCATCGGCCTTTTCCATAACGGCATAGTCAATGCTGATCTTGGGCATTTTAAGGAACCATTCCTTCAAAGTCTCTTGCTGCTTTGGTCCGTCCCATGCAGACTTTATCTTCTTTAACGGTTCGACCGCTTCCGGAAGATTTTTGCATATCTTTTCCAGAATGGTCTTCGCCCTCCAGACGAACATCCCGGAGTTCCAGCAGTACTGCCCGCTATTGAAATATTCCTGCGCGGTATCCCTGGCTGGTTTTTCTTTGAATGCCTCGACGGAATAAACCTGGCCATCGCAACCGGGCACATCCCTTGCTGTCCCGAGCTTTATATATCCAAGCTGGGTTGCCGGGTAGGTAGGCTTGATTCCGTAAGTTATAAGAGCTTCTGGGTTTGCCTTTAGGAAAGCAAGGGAATCCTTAACGACAGACTGAAAAGCATCGTCGGGCTCGATGAGCTGGTCGGCAGTGACAACGGTCATCGTCGCATTGGCATCGAATTTGGTAAGTATAGCCGCTGCCAGACCTATCGCACCTGCGGTGTCCCGGACGGCGGGCTCTGCGATGACGTTTCCGATGGGTATCTCAGGTAGGTTCTCGCGAACAATATCTGCGTAGCCTGCGTTGGTAAGAACTATGATGTTGCGGTTATCGAATATCGGGCTGAGCCTGTCAAAGCAGCGGCGGAGCAGCGTCTGTCCGTCAAGAAGCTTGAGAACCTGTTTAGGACGTTTCCGGCGACTTAACGGCCACAATCGTTTACCGGTTCCACCTGCCATGATAACTGCAAAATCCATCTTCAACTCCCATTGTATTAATCCGTTTTTTTGTCTGCAAATATCCCGTTTCGGATAACCTTACAAAATTCTAACCCAATAGAAAAGAAACTCAACCTTTATACGAGAAAATCTCCATCTATTTTCGTAACGGGCCTTATCTTCTCAGCCAGTTTTTCGTACCCTTCTCGATCCATAAGAGCGAATGTCGCCTCTTTCCCAAGCTCAACAGCCGGCTGATCGTAAGTGTTAATGCCGAACAATTCGCCCGCGATAGATGTTGTCACCTCGTAGAGATATATGAACTGCCCTGCGGTAACTGCGTCAAGCCTGTCGAACAGAACCGTAAGGCATGGGCGTTTGTCATGCAAAAGCGCATATTCAGTGGCCATTTTTTCCGCGTTGATAAGTTTTGACATTTTAGCCCCTGCAAGGTAGCCAAGCTCCGGGGCACAGTTGGGCGTAGAACCTACTGTTATCTCTTTGCCAAAGTCCTCGATCTGAAGGAACGTAAATAATTTATCGTTTGGCCCTTCGCGGTAAAGCTGGACCTGGCTGTGCTGATCGGTCGTGCCGAGCGCCTTTACCGGCGTGGGACCTACAAAGACCTCGTTACCCTTCAGATCGACGCTTTTGCCAAGGCTCTCTGCCCATAACTGGCGGTACCAGTCGGCGAAATCTTTCAGTGCGTAAGCATACGGGAACATCACCGAGATCGGTTTGCCTCGGTTATAGTAATGCCAGTTGATCGCCGCGTTCATTGCCGCGGGGTTTGTGAACATGTCTTCGCCGGAAACTTTCTTGTCCATCTGTGCGGCCCCTTCGAGCAGGCCGTCGATGTCGATCCCGCAAACGGCAGCGCTTAGGAGACCGACCGGGCTAAAGACGCTAAACCTTCCGCCTACGCCGTCAGGGACTACCAGCGTCCTGTAACCGGCATCGTCTGCGATTTTTCGCATTGTTCCTTCGTTGGCATCGGTGGTTGCGATAATGTGATCCCTGCAGGCATGGCGCCCAAGTTTGTCTGTAAGAAGCTGACGTATGGTCAGGAACTGGCTGGCGGTTTCTGCGGTTCTGCCGGACTTGCTTATCACGTTAAAGACGGTCTTTTCGAGCTTATCACCTATCCAATCGAGAAAGCTGCTAAGCTGGGCGGGGTCGACATTATCGAAGACGAACAAACGTGGTTTTCCATTTCTCTGGGCAGCGTCAGTATTATACATATAAGGACTAAGCGCCGTCTGGAGTGCGATGTTGCCAAGGGCCGAACCGCCGATGCCGAGGACGACGAAGTTCTCGAACTTGCCTTCGATATCGGCTGCGACCTGCTTAACGGATTCGAGGTACTCTTTGTTATATGGCAGATCACGGTAAGGTATCTTGCCTTCCTTACGCTGTTTATTAACTTCGGCGATGGCGGGCTTTACCTGCTGGGCCAGCTCGGCAAATTGACTTTTGCTTATTCCGTGCTCGTCGCCAACGACCTCTGCGGAAACGTTTTTGTAATAAAGACCGATCTTTGACACCTGTGCAGCTCCTGACGATTAAATTATATATTTACTTTTGTAAGTTTGGCGTATTTTAACATCAACGACTTCACTTTACCAGTGTTGAATTGAACAACTACGATACTATCGTCGCCCATGCCGATAAACTCCTTTACCCTGCCTAAGCCGAATTTCCTGTGCTCGACCAGCTCATTGGGTCTAAACGGAGCCTCCTGCGGCACCTGGCTGTCTGAATAGTCCATAGTAAGACCAGAACTGCGGGATGATGCGACAGATGCGATGATCTCGGGTTGAGCGACCTCCAGGCCGGCTTCGTAAAGGAATTGCGACGGGGTCGTACGTATGAATTGGCCATGTATAACCCTGTGGCGTGCGAAGCTTACGTTAAGATTCTTTCGTGCCCTTGTAATCCCCACAAAGAACAGCCTGCGTTCTTCCTCAAGCTCTTGGTTGTCGCCAAGGCCCCTTTCATGCGGTAAGAGCCCGTCTTCAAGGCCTACGATAAAGACATTGTCAAACTCCAGCCCTTTAGCTGCGTGCAGCGTCATCAGCGAGACCTTACTGGAATGCGCGTCGTAAGCATCGGTGTCGCTATAAAGCGCTATCGTCTGCAAATAATCGGTCAGATTGGGCTCTGCCATCTGCTTGTCATACTGGCCGGCTGCGTTGATGAGCTCGCTTACATTTTCTATCGCGCTTTCGCCGTCGGTACCCTGCTTTTGAAGATGCTCAAGCATGCCCGTTTCGCTAAAGACCTTTTCCATAAGCGGTGCGACCGGGCCGCCTGCATAACCTTTAAGCGTGTCGAGCATCGCTGCAAATTTTACAAGCTTGGCCTGAGCCGATCTGTTTAAGGACTCTATCATCTGCGCTTTCTTGGCTGCTTCGTAAAGATTTATCCTGTTGCCGGCAGCATAGAATAACGCTTTATCGATGGTTGCCTTTCCGATACCTCGCGGATGCGTACCTATCGCGCGAACGAACGCAACATCGTCGTCGGGATTGACCAGCACCTTTAGATAGCCCAGCATATCGCGTATCTCTTTTCGTGCGTAAAATTCTACTCCGCGAACGACCTGATACGGTATCTGCTGAGCGACGAGCGCTTCCTCGATCGACCGGCTCATCGAGTTGACTCGATAAAAGACCGCTATCTCGTTAGGATCGCTACCGTCGTCGATAAGTTCCTTGACCCCCCCTGCCAGTCCGTACGACTCGTCGGATTCGTCAGGATAATCCCGGACCTTAACGTCGCTGCCTGGTTCCAATGTAGCTATCAAAGTTTTTTTCTTTCGCTGTTTGTTGCCTGCGATAAGTTTGTCGGCAGCGGCAAGAATGTTCGGAGTACTTCTGAAATTTTCTTCGAGCTTAACAACCACGGCGTTTGGCCAATCGTTCTCAAACTCAAGAATGTTTCCGATATCCGCTCCTCGCCAACGATAGATCGACTGATCCGGATCGCCAGTAACGCAGATATTACCATGCTCTAAGGCAAGCCCCTTTGCTATCTGGTACTGCGAATGGTTCGTGTCCTGATACTCGTCGACAAGCAGATATTTGAACCGGCGGTTAAGTTCGCTACGTACGTCGGGACAGTCCCGCAGCATAAACGCAACCTTGACCAGCAGATCGTCAAAATCCATCGCGTTGTTATCGTCGAGTATGCTTTGATAACAGGCATATATTTCGGAGACCTTTTTCAGAAAGTAATCGTCTGCGCGATCCCTTACCTCTTCGGGCGTCTCAAGATCGTTCTTGAAGTTAGATATTATGTTAAGCATGCGAGCGGGGGCAAAGTTTTGCGCATCGGCATCGGCGGCTTTGACCGCGTCTTTTATGCATCGCTTTTGATCCTTATCGTCGTAGATACTAAAGTTGCTGTCGAAGCCTGCTCTTTGTCCGTACCATCGAAGGAGCTTAACGCAAAGCGAATGGAAAGTGCTGATATGCGCCCCTTTCGTCGCTGTGCCCATCGCCTCAAGTCGATCTCGCATCTCCTGTGCAGCTTTGTTGGTAAAAGTTATGGCGCAGATATTATAAGGTCTCACGCCCGAATTAATAAGCGCAGCTACGCGGCTGATTATAACGCGGGTTTTTCCACTGCCCGGGCCTGCGACTATCAGCAATGGCCCGTCAACGTGATAAACTGCCTTACGCTGAGATTCCGTCAAATTCTCGATGGGGATCTCAGATGAGAAAGTCGGTGCATCCATCCGTAAAGTTCCGTCTGTACATCAAGGTTAATAATTCGTTGAAATTAAGGAATGACATTAGAGATTAATAACAGATAGATGTCAATGACTTATTGAGAAATTGGCATGCTTTATTTAAATGAAGCACCTTCCTGTCGGTCAGCGGCCTTTTCAGAACGCTCCGTGAAGAATTGTTCTTCCTTCATAAGCTTTTCAAACAAGTCCGGCTGTTCCACCTTGACTCGTCCGAGGAGGTTCTTGCGAAGATTTTCAGGATAATACTCGTCATTAAGAAAACTTATAAAAGCAAGATATTTCAGCATCGAATATCTCGGAATATCTATACGAAGCACACCTTCGTCGAGATACTGCGCCTGGTATATATCATATACCTGTTTGGCCCATTTCTCTCGACCTGCCGCCTCGTCGTCATCGTGCACTGCAAACCTAAAGTAGCCCTCATGAAGCGACATCATGATAAGCTCTGTCGCCTCGCTTATAGTGATACTCTTGAGATCGTCGGCGATGCTTTTCTTTATAAAGACGATCATTGGATCGTCAAACTCTTTGCGATCCGGGAACAACCTTCTCGCCTTAAGATATATCTGGCCTGCCTTTTCGACATGGCCTGCCTGGTAAAAAAGTGCCACCGCGCTTTTTAGGAGATTCCGGTACCCGGTCGAGATTCCTTTCGGATTCGAACGATCCAACGCCTTGTACTTGTCCCACTTCTGTTTCCACAACATCTCACAGCTATCGAACATCGTAAGGTCCGGACGCAAAAACAGGGACGGTTCGCGATCCGGAACCGGATATATAAATATCTTTCCCTTCTGATAAAGTGTCTGGAGCGAATGGAAAACAATCCTGTCCGTATTCTTTTCATCTACTACATATTCGCCCGGTTTACTCGCTTTTTCGAGTCCCAGATTTGCCCAGTATATCGCGTGCGTAACCGGATGCTCCCAGTTCAACGGGCTTCGATCGTTAGGATCCGAATTATTGATCGGACCGTATAGACCGTTGAGTTTCTGCATATAGGCAGGGTCAAGCTTCCATTCGTTACGAAGGGCGTAAGACTTGGCAAAAATATCGAAATTTTCGAGAGTCTCGCTGCCCCTGAAACGATTGATCACCTCATGTGATTGGGGCGCAAATCGCGAAGGGAATATCCGCAAAGCAATATAATTAGCAACCAGCTTGCGCTTATCTTCAAAAACAGGATCGGTTTCCTGCAATTGGCTGATAAATTTCGCTGTTTCCTCATCAGCCAACATCTCCGAAATATCCTGCGGTGCCGCGATCAGATCGGCAAAATGCTCGTTGGTGTTCGGGCTCAGCAATGGACGCATCGAAAGCGCAAGCTCACGCTTGTAATGCTTATGACAATCGTCCGTTATGGACCCCATTTTGTGCTGGAATATCCACGCAAGCGAACGGTAAAGCAAAATGCTCTTTGGGTTCTGCTCAATACCTTTGTCTCTGAGAAGTTCATAACCGTTCTTTACCCATCGCCAACGTTCCTGCCATTGACTTGCGGGCATAGCGACGGAAATATTGTAAGCCATGTTCCATGCCTGAAAATCCCAAACCGCTGCAAACCTTGGCTGAAGCGTAGTTATCCAGTCTGCAAGCTGCTTGGCATCGAAAAACTGGCCTTCCTCTTTAAGCTTATCTGCTCGCATCCATAGAATATCGACTACAAGACCTCGAAACGCACCCATTGCAACCGTGGCAAAAGCAAGTGATGGGGGAGCATTCTCAAGGGCCGTATTGCTTACAAGCCCCATCTGCTCACGGGCGGTGTGTATCGTATCTAGCCGTGTCGATGCACCGAACAAAAGACCGAGACCGAAGGCAAAACACAATATGATTATTAAAGTATCACGTAAACGCATATTAAACTATTGTCCTGGCTATTTCTTTATTACTGAATATCCAAAAACCTATTATCAAAAGGACCAGCGATTTCAGCGCAACCATTGTCCCGTATACCTGCCCCAAAAAGCTCCAGCTAAGCAACCTCGCCGAGATCATAAACCGCGTCGGGTTAAAGTCTCCGTCAAACCGAGGGAACAACCACAGCAACGGCTTAAACGTAAAGTTGTACAATACCATAATACCCTTGGCTTCTATATAGCCGAACGAATCGAGAACAAATCCATTTACGGTACCTACAAAGAAGATCACGAAACAAACCAAGATCGTTACCGGGAAAGACAACCACGTCGAAAGCGAAACGCCAAGAGCGGTAAGGAATATCAGCCTTGCCAGCAGCATTAGGCTAACGCGTGTAAAATTTGCTCCGAAAGAACCGGCCTTGTAAAGAACCTCCATCTCTTCAGGTATTACTGTTGCACTGTTAACAAAGAGATTGTTGAACATCACGGCGAGATATCCGTCGTCAGTTATGGCATCTACAGGGACCTCAAACTCGTGAAACATCTCAAGCACATCGGATGTGTCCAGACGATATATCGGGCTGTCCCATACACCGGGACCGAACTGTTCCTGGTTACGCTGATCGCCTATAAGCCATGCGCCCTTAACCTGCATACCTTCATATCCGCCGCTAACACGTAACTTATACCTTACGAAAACGACTTTCGTTCCAGCTACGGGCCGAACGTTCTCAAACTCCCATACCTTTTGCGCACCGGACTCGATAACCCGTCTTTTTAGCCGTTCCTGACCTTGAAGTTCTTTCAGTATACGAGCCGGGCTCATATCGATCGGAAGCTGACCGGTCCTTTCCAACTCTTGATACCGCTTGATCGCCACCTTTTCGATCTCTTTTCTATCGATCTGTTCCGAAAGGCCGATACGCGCGGTAAAGAATTCGCGATCAGCGGTTTCGATCTCGTGCGGAGGAGCATCGGACAAACGAGGCATCGCCACCAGCAACCCGAAAATGATCGACGAAAAAACAACAAGCAGCACCACGTCTATAATAGCGATACCGATAAACTTGCCGATAAGTATCTGGTAACGACACACCGGCTTGCTGACTACAAGAAATATCTGTTTAAGCTTAAGGTCGCTGGTAAGGGTATAAGCCGACATCGATATCGTCAGAACGCAAAGAAGTATTCCGACAAGCGACATGCCGTAGCTGGCAAAAGTCTGCAGCTTACCGACAAGCGTACCGTCTCCAACTACGATAAAGCTCATCACAGGAAGTACCACAAGCAGCAGCACAATAACGACAACAGCAACTTTCATCCGTACCGCCTGAGCTATCGTATTGCGAGCAACAGCCCAAACCTTATGCATCGTCAGCCTCCTGCGGATTATCGCGTTTAGTATGCTCGGTCGCGGAATTCTTGTCATCAGTGCCGGCAAGTCCGTCCAGCAAGGCACGGTTAACTTCTTCGACCGTTTCGATATGTTCTATTTCTTCCGCCTGCTCTTGATCGGTTTCAACCTGCTCAAGTTTATTACCGGCAAGCTGATCCAGCAAGCTGCTTTTTTCTTCGTTTACAGGCGCTGCCTCGACACGCTCGGTCCCAACATCTGCCTTTGCGATCGGTTTATCCTCCTCTACCGTCGCCGTTACAAGCTTTTCAAGTACACCATGTTCCTTATCACTTTCCTCAACGAGGAATCCTCCTATCGTAGCGGTATTAACCGCTCCGCTTGTTGGCACGTGTTGCTGCTGGGCCGATGCAACTGTCCGGACAAAGAAGTCCTCAAGCCGATCCACCGGCGAGCTTATTTCGCATTTACTCTGTTCGGACTCGACGATCTGTCTTATCTTAGCCAAGGCATCGTCGCTAAGGGCGTCGGTTATGATCTGGCTCTCGTCGCTCTTTTGCAGGAGCGTTTTAACCTCGCCTTCGGTCTGCATCTTACCGCCGTAAAGTATGCCGATCCTGTCGCAAACATCCTCGACATCGGCAAGCAGATGGCTGCACAGCAATATTGTTTTGCCGCGTTTTGCAAGATGTATGAACAGATCCTTCATCTGTCGTGTGCTTATCGGGTCCATGCCGGAAGTAGGCTCGTCAAGTATCAAAAGCTCCGGATCGTTTATAAGCGCCTGCGCCAATCCGATACGCCGGGCCATTCCTTTGGAGAAAGTCCCCACCGGACGGTTCGCCATCCCCGTTAAGCCCACCATCTCAAGTAATGTCTCGATTCGCTGCCTGCGTATCTTCGACGGAAGACCGAACAACCGGCCGTAAAAATCCAGCGTCTCTTTCGCGTTTAGATAACGATAAAGATATGAATCCTCGGGCAGGTACCCTATACGCTCTGTTATCTTCGTATCGCCACTGACGCCGCCAAGTATCATCGCCCTTCCCTTTGACGGGTGCAGCAGATTAAGCAGCATCTTAAGCGTCGTTGTCTTCCCTGAACCGTTGGGCCCCAGCAGACCGTACACTTCGTTATGCCTTACCTTAAAGTTAAGATCGTCGACGGCGATAACTTTCGCGCGCCCCCACCAATCGGGAAATATCTTCGTAAGCGATATCGTCTCAATAGCATATTCGCTATTCACTTTTGCCACAGTATACCTCGCAAAAACTTTTTACTTTTTTTACTAATCATCGTTCCCAACGTGCGGCTCAAGATGCTCGCCAAACCGTACCAGCCGTGCACTGTTAAATATTACAATAACCGACCCTGCCAGGTGAAGTACCGCCGCTAAGATAATCGGCAGCCAACCAGCCGCTGCTGTCGCGATACCGACTGCGATAAAGACGATTCCGAACATAAGGTTCAGATTGATTATATCGCGTGTCTTCCGTGAAAGATGCAGCAAAAACGGCAGCCGTTTAAGATCGTCACTCATCAGCGCTATCGACGCCGAGTTTATCGCAACATCGCTTCCCGCTGCTCCCATCGCTATTCCCAGATCGCCGACTGCAAGTGCCGGTGCATCGTTAATACCGTCACCGACAACTGCGACAATGTGTCCGTCGCTTTTTATCTTTTCCACGATCGCAAGCTTATCCTGCGGCAGGCAATGAGCCTTAAAGTCCGTACATCCAAGCTCTGCCGATATCCGATTGGCAACCTCGCTCCTGTCACCGGTCAGCATCGTAATACGCTTTACCCCTGCTTCGGCCAGTTCGCTTACCGCCTCTTGCGCCTGCGGACGAACCTTGTCCTGCAAGCCTATCCACCCGATGCACTGCCCGTCGCGAGAAACGTATAACGTGCTGAATCCCTGCTCTTCGTGCATCGCCGGGTCGACGACATTACTGGCATCGATGCCATTTTCCTTAAGAAACATCTCTCGCCCGACCATAATCTTAAACGATTCGACCGTGGCAGTTACTCCCTTGCCCGGCGTCTCGACAAAATCATTAAACTCCGGCAACGCAACGTTCGCTTCCTTGGCGATGTTGTGCAGTGCTCTTGCCGCCGGGTGCTTACTCATCTGCTCAGCCGATGCCGCAAGTCTAAGCAGCTCGGAAGGCTCGACACCCTCTGCCGGCTCAAGCTTAGTTACAAAAAGCTGACCCGTCGTCAGCGTTCCTGTCTTATCGAACACTATCGCCGTCACCTTCCCGGCTATCTCGAGTATCGAAACATTCTTAATAAGGATACCAAGCCTTGCTGCGGCGCTTAATGCCGCAACCATCGCCGTCGGCGTCGCAAGTATCAATGCACACGGACATGAAATAACCAGTGCCGATATCGAGCGGTTTATATCGTTTGTAAAGTACCAGATAATCGCACTTATCATCAGTATCGTCGGTACGTACCACTTAACGTGCGTATCGATTATCCGCATGATCGGGCTTTGCGTTTTCTCGGCTGCCATGATCAGCGACTGCACCTTGCCAAGCGTCGTATCGGTTCCCGCCTTTGTAACTGTTATATCCAAGGCACCGGTTAAGTTCGTCGTTCCTGCAAACACCGGCATCCCCGGGACCTTATCAGCCGGCAGCGACTCACCTGTGATCGTCGCCTGGTTAACCGTGCTGATACCGGCTTTGATGTCGCCGTCAGCGGCAATATTATCGCCGGGCCGTACACGGATAATATCGCCGGGCTTTAAGTCGCTTACCTTAACCTCTGTTTCTATTCCATCGGATCTTACGATATTGGCAACCTTCGGCGTAAGCCGAATAAGCGACTCGATCGACGCCCTTGCACCAAGCGCCGTACGCGTCTCCATCAATTCGCTTATCATCATAATAAACGCCACGATGCCCGCCTCTGCGTATTTGCCCATTGCAAAAGCTGCAATGATCGCCAGCGCCACAAGCTCATCCATGTGCATATGCCCGTGAAGCATACACTTTAATGCGTGCCAGATAACCGGGACGCCCAGAAGAGCGGCACCTATCATCGCACAAAGCGTTGCCACTTCGCTGTCGCTTCCATAAAACATCGGTGCTATCCCGCTGCTCAAAAGCAGTACACCGCCTGCCAGCGTAGCTATCATCTCAATGCTCACACGGACCTGCTTGCCCTTGGTTCC
>JAGLHQ010000155.1 GCA_023143375.1 Planctomycetota bacterium | reverse complement strand
TCTTTAGCTATGACGCAGCACTAGTTGCTGTAGCATCGGTACTTCGCCATTTCGGATACTACTTATAAATTGGGGCATTATAACCTCTCAATAAGTGTCCGTTATCTGTTTACTACCTCACATTCCCGATATCGCAAGTCTAAATATGGATTTTCAAAGAATCTCACTTTTTTTTCACTCGGCTAAAGTGTTACAAAACGCCTATATAACATGAATATTTGCGTTCTGTGTCCGTTTGCCAAGCGTACAATGCTTGAAAATGTTTTGGCCGCAGAAAAAAGTCTTGACATTATTTTTGGTTATAGCTATAATTTCAGTAATCGATTACTGAGTGCCAGTGATCGTGAGAGTGAGGTAAATATTTGTGGACTTTTTTGGAGGAAGGTAAGATGAAAAAATTAATTGTTTTGTTGTGTCTGGCATGTGTTGTGCCGGCACACGCAGGAGTCGTAATTGGTGACTGGGAGGGAAACACCGACGGATGGGTTGACAGACCTACGAGTTTAAGTATTGATGACCCTTCGCTGATGCCTTCTAAGTACGACTATAGCACCTATGGTGCGACGCTGGGATCGCAGAGCATAAGGGTTACCCAGTTAGGTCAAAACGCAAGTTTAAAACTCCAACTGACCCCCGCCCAAAAGCTTGACTTCATGGCCAGCGACATACTTTCAATCGATATGTCGGTTGCGGCAGATACCTTGGGTGTAGGCGGTTACGCCAAGATCGTTGACCTTGTGATCAATAATGGCGGCACCGGTCCCGGATGGACCGTTCTCGACTGGGATGCCAACCTTAGCTTTTGGGGTGGATCCTCCGCCCGGACCGAAACATTTGAAATTGATTATAGTTCCATCAAAGCCAGCATAGATCCGGCTAGCTATATTCAGATCATTCTCATCACCAATGGTTCGCGTGCCACTTCGCCGGATGCGACTGCTGCTGATTTTAACTTTGACAACGCACAACTACTTGTCCCTGAACCCGCAACAATGGTTCTCTTGGGACTTGGCGGTTTAATGCTTCGCCGTCGCAAATAAGCGGTTACAGTTGTTAGGTAATCAAAGAAGGGGGCCTGTTAGTGTTTACAACAGCGGCCTGGTTCATCCCAGGCCGCTGTTATCAGTGATTCATTAATTTCCAACAAGGCGGCTTTAGCCGTCCGAAGGACTAAAGCCCGAGGATTTAAAATCCTCCGTCTTTAGACGCTCTTTTTCAAGCGGCGGTTTAGCCCGCCGCAGAGAACCCACCGGCTTCAGCCGGTGGTAGTTAAGTAACTCGGTATGTGGTGTTTTAGGGAGTGATAATCGATTATGAATATGAAAACGATATGTTCTGTCAAGTCAAGTGCGGTCCTTATTTCGGCCTTTGTTGCGTTCAGTTTATGCGGCGTTGCTCAGGCTCAGCCCAATGTACTTTTCATCTCGGTAGACGATTTGAAACCTACCCTCGGCTGTTACGATGATAACGTGGCCATCACGCCTAATATTGACACGCTTGCCGAAAGCGGCCTGGTTTTTTTTAACGCTCACTGTCAATTGGCTTATTGCGGACCATCACGTGCAAGCCTGACAACGAGTCTTATGCCGGAAGAGACGGGAGTAACCAGTTTCGTTGCCCTGCGATGCCCGGATAGGCTGCCTGATGTGATTACGCTGCCACAGCATTTTAAAAACGAAGGCTATGTAACCGCCGCGGTCGGAAAGATTCATGACTATCGAACTGTCGGTGATATAAACCCGAGCAATCCATGCGGGCAGACCCTTAACGGTGGAGTGATCGATGATGTGCTGTCCTGGTCTGACTATGACAACGGCGGCAGCGGAATAGGTTCGAGTTCGGCTATCAGCGCAAGTAATCCCAGTGTTACACTGAAACAGATCACCGAAAGTGTGGACGCGCCGGACTCTGATTTTGTTGACGGCTCGATTTGCGACAGAGGTATCGCAAAACTGAATGAGCTGGCGGAAGACTATAAAACGTCCGGTGACCCTTTTTTCCTGGGAGTTGGTTTTAAGAAACCTCACATGCCTTTCCTGGCGCCGCAAACGTATTTCGATTACTATGTGCGTGATGACTTCGAGATTCACCCATTTCAGTGGGAACCACATAACGGCCTTAGTTATACCTTCAACACGATCTATGAACTCCGAAATACTTATTATATGCATCTAAACGCGGAAAGCAAAGCCATCAGCATTCCGTTTATAATTCCTGAAGACGACCAGAAAACACTGCTGCACGGTTATTATGCGTCGACTTCATTTATTGATGCTCAAGTTGGCAGATTGCTGGATGCGCTGGAAGCGGCTGAAATTGCCGAGGATACGATAATAGTTTTCTGGGGAGATCACGGTTTCCATTTGGGCGATCATAATGAATGGGGCAAGCATACAAACATGGAACAGGCGACCCGTTCGCCGTTGATAATCAGTGTTCCCAACTTCGGGGCCAAGGGGCGAAAAACGATAACTCCTGTAACGTTCCTGGATATATACCCGACACTGTGTGAATTGGCAGGTCTACCTATTCCGGAGCAGCCTCTAAGTAATACCCAGCTTACAGGCAGGCCCTTGAGAGGCAAAAGTCTTGTTCCGGTTTTAGCTGATCCCGACAGCTCTGTGCGGTTTGGCGCTACCATCCACTATGGCACCTTTTACTACGGTTACGCATACAGAACCGAACGATACAGATATGTCGAGTGGATAAATAAGAATACTGGCGTACTCGTCGGACATGAGCTCTATGATTACAAATATGACCCTTATGAAACCGAAAATATTGCACCCATGCCCGGTTATGGTATCTTGGTTCAGCAGCTTTCCAATTCGATGCGCGGAGACGGCGAATCCAATGGCGCCGAAAGACTCAAATCTACCAGCGCACTGACAGTTGATCCGGGTTCGATTGCTCTGTCGTTTGCCCAGGAGGAATTTGCCAGCCTGGTGCTTAATGAAAACGGCGGCAACGATACCTCTGATGCCCAGTTCAGCGCACTGGTTGATTTTGATATTTTTGACGATTCGGCTTCCAGTGTCGTGCAAACGGTGCTTGATATTGGTGGAGGTGGTGGAGAGGAAGGGCTTAGCCTGGTGTACGGCCCGGGTAATGAGTTGATTGTGACGATATGCGGCAACTGGACAACCCGCACAACCGCTTCATATGTTCTGTCCAGCGAACAGATTCTCGCCGGTATGCTCGAAGTAACGATAATCGTTGATATCGATCATGCCGCAGGTGACGGAACAGAGGATATGATACAGTTGTTTATCGACAGGATACCTGTCGCCTCGTCAACGATCTATATACCGGACAACGACTTTATAAATGGCGACAAGTCAGGTTTCGGTATGACAGGGGGTAACGCTACAGGCGGCTGGCAGACCACACCGGCAAGAGCAGATTTTATTTCCGGCAAGATTAATTACAGCGCAGGTTTCTGGTATTCAGATAATATCACCGGGATTGAGACAAGTGAGCGGACCCTGGCGAATTTGAACGGTATCGCGTCTGTCAACCTGGAGGATTTCTCGTTGTTGACTGTAAATTGGCTTGAAAAGGATGTCGGTCTGCAAGGGGATATCAAAAAAGACGGTGCCGTCGATATCTATGACCTGGAAGTTATGGCTTCGGTCTGGTTGTTAGAGGATTGATCTTCTTTCAGAGCAGAGCCTGTTGCATAATTAGCTGAAATTTTCAAAGTCCTTTATTTATTGCACTACCAGTCTGCCATATTTTATTCAGTTAGTGTCAACAAAGTTTTAACTAATAATCTCGCAAATGCGACGATAGCCGTACCTGCGATGACGTTTCTTTTGAACCTGCTGTTTGATCTGCTCGGTCAGTTGGCGATCTTTCTCGGGCAATTTCAGGCGATAACGCTGAGTATTGCGATTTTGGCCGAGAACTTTACAGGTTCTTCGTTGACTATGCCCCAGCTTCTTGCAAACACGGTCTACTGCTTCTCTGCGAGAGGCCGGGGTTAGGAGTTTTTTGCTGCTTCCTTTAAAATAGCCATGTCAATAGCTTGGTCGGCAACGATCTTTTTAAGACGGTCGTTCTCTTTTTGCAGTAGCTTAAGCTCTTTTACCATCTCCGGACTCATGCCGCCATACTTCTGACGCCAACGGTAGTATGTTTGCTGAGAAACTTCAATTTCCCTGCATACTTCCGGAATGCTATTACCCTTGCCAATAAGAACATCGGCTTGTCTGAGTTTGGTAACGATCTGTGTTTCTGTGTAACGCTTCTTCATTTTGCAGTCTCCTGTAATTGTGTTTTGTAGAAATCGGCTGTTTTTCTGCCGTAATCCGCTTTCGCTGCTCTCACCCAAGAATGAGCGGTGAAAGAAAGGTGAAGGCAGAAAAACCTCTGCGGGTTCGCCTTGAGCTGTTTTTCCACAAAACGGTTAATAATTATTCATTTTACAGGAAATGTTTCAATATGTGTGGACCAATTTTCGGGGGCAAGACCACAAGCTATCAGAATGGATGAAGCCAGTTTTTAGCCATCTCGGCAAATTCATAGAGATTAATCAGGCAGTCTCCGTTTAAGTCCAGATTAACGCAATCGGTCTCGAGCCAGTGGCTCGAAAACTCGGCAAAATCGTCCGCGTCGACAAGATTATTATAATCAAAGTCTCCATAAACCGCAATCCCCGTTACTTTGATGGCGTCGATGGCCATATCGCCTCGAATCCCGCCGACAGCGACTCCGCGAAAACGGATTCGGATCAGCCCGAGATATTCGCCCAGATCCACCGCTGCCGTTGTGTACGCTTCGCTGCTGGAAGTATGCTGCTGTCCGCTGACCGACCAGACGGCAGGATGCCAGATGCCGTCGAAGACATCAACATAAAGCGAACCTATCTCGCTACCGAACATATGATAGGCAAAAGTCAGCACCCGTTCCATTCCCCCGACATCTTGGCTTTCCATGATGGCTGTATCACCGGCATCATTGGCGCCGCCGTCAGAGGTCTCAAGATACATATACCAAATGCTGCCGTCATCGCCGCTGTCGGGACCGGTATTGTTAGAGGGTGTCGAACCTGAATGACGGGTCCAGTCATGGCTGTCTGCACCGGTAATGTTGTTCCAGGAGTTGATGTCTTGCTCGAAATCCGCCGAACTTAAAAGGGCAAGGGAACCGTTATAAGGTGTCGCTGAAACCTGATTTGAAACATCTGATTCGTAGGAATCGATGTCGACGGCAGTGACGACATAGAAGTAGTTGGTGTAGTTGACTACATTGATGTCAGTATACTCTGAGACGCTCAACGGTGTCCCGTTTAGTTTTGTGTAACCGGTTCCCGGTACAGTCGAGCGGTAAACGTTATAGCCTGCCAGATCGCTGTCGGTATTGTCGTCCCATTGCAGAAAAACACTCTGATTGGCTGCCGAGGCGGTCAGGTTAACCGGCGCCGAAGGCACGGAACCTGTAAGCGCGACGGCGAACTCGGTTTCCCCGTCCGGGGTTATTTCGACAATAGCGGTTGTCGGAATATCGCCCTGTGGTGTCAGTGTTATGGTGTACGTGCCGTAGAAACCCCTGAAGTCGGCATTTCCGTTAACATCGGCAATTTCCGTTTCTCTGGTCGTCCACTCCTCCATGAGAGCTTCATATCGAACCCCGGCGGCATTAAGCGTCCAGTCGGCGTTAACCAGATGACAATTTTCTCGCCAGTGAGCATTTTCCCAAAATCCCCACATCAGGATTCCTTCTACGGCAGGGTGACTGAAAGCGACTCGATAAAACTCCTCAAGCTTGTCGGCCCGGATATATTCATCAGGATCCTGAACATCAAATTCAGTAACCCAAATCGGCAAATTCACCTCGGCCACACTGTCAAACCTGTCCTTGATCGTAACAGGGTCAAAGCTGGAGTTCATATGACATTGAACGCCAAGACCGTCAATAATTGCGCCTTGGGCCGCTAGGTCATATGCCATCTGCTTGTAAATGTTGAGGTTGTATCCATTACTGATAACATTGTAATCGTTGAGAAACAGCATGACATTTGGGTCAATCGCGTTGGTGGCCTGAAACATCCAGGGCCGAATATCCGTACCGAGCCGATCCTTGAAAAAGGAATTTTTACACATCTCATTATTGACGTCCCAGTGGACAAATTTATCTTTAAAGTGATTGACCACGCTTGTAAGACGGTTTTCAACAGCCGTGCGCAGCTGACTGGCCGCTGGCAGAGCGGCATAAGAAAGATCTTTGATCCAATCTTGCACCATGTTTTCAGACGCCCAGAAGATACAGTGGCCACGCATGGTAATATTGTTGGAACTGCAGAAATCATAGATGATATCTGCGTTGGCATAAGTAACATAGTCTTGAGACGGCTCGTTGGCATACCATTTGGAGGCGTTGGTCATTACCGCCCATTCGTAATGGTTCTCAAAAAAATCCAGATAGTCGGGATTGGTCATCTGAGTGTCTGTGATAGCCGAGCCGAAAGGAAAATACATTCGCGTCTGATTGACCTGGATTTCCACATCGGCAACTGCAGTTGTAGGATTGTTGGGGTTAACTGCCGTAACACGGAAGTTTCCTTTCCGAATCTGATCGATTCGCTGGTCGGCCTGACCCTGCCAGTCGTCTGCGACAATGTCGCCTGCGACAATAACATCATCCACGTAGAAATTTACGCCAGCTTCAGGCCCTTCAAAATACAGAGTCAGGCCGGTCAGTGCACCTGAGACCTGGAGGGTAAAGAAACCGGACAATTCTGTCCAGTCGTTGTCAGTAACCGTTTTGGAGGCAATGTTGTGATAACTTGTTACACCGTCTTCTGTTTGTGCGATGGTTAACTTGATATTGGCAGATGCGGCGTTCTGGATACGTGCCCAGCCGGAAATGCTACAGATTTCATTGTTGCTGACCCGTCCTAAAAGAGTCTGAGCGATGCCGTTCCAGGGCTGGGTTCTGTCGGTAACTGAGGCGCTGTAACTGCCGGTATGGGCTACTGCCGCTGTAGCGGCGATAGTGTCGCCGCCAAAGGGCGACCAGCCAGATGTATCGCCGGTTTCAAAACCAGGATTGTCCAGAAGATTCGCCGAAAAGACGGGATCCGCCGAAAGCACAAAAACGGAGAAGAGAAATATCGATAGTCGTAGATGGACACTATTTACTTGCCTGACGCTCATCATCATCATTTCCGGTTATTTCATATTATAAGCTTGCTGTTTTTCAGGCTAAAGGTGAGTGTTTTTATTCAATATCAGCATGAATAAAAACTGCTCAGTAAACCTTTACTGAACTTATGCCAGTTTAACACAAATTTGATGGTTTTGTCAATAAAAAAAGGGAGATTAGTTTAGTTATTGGATGGTTTTTTTTTAAATATCTGTTCCGGGATAGACACAACTTATGAGTTTATCGGGCAGGCCGGCTGATTCGCCCGCCGCCGCTGTCAATCTAAACTGCTTATAACAAAGGGGTTACGTCGACCACTCTCTGTTTTTCTGTGGAAATATAAAAAAAAGGGACTAATTCTAAAAAAAAAACTTGACTTGGTTTGTAAAAGCAAATATAATTCAGTAATCGTTTACTGAAATTAACGGGATTATTATCATGGCCAACAAGAGAAACACTAAAAACACAACAATATCTTCTACTGTACGTCCGACTGCTCGGGAAATTGCCTTGCGTTGTGATGTCAGTGTTGCCACAGTAAGCCGTGTGTTGAACCACAATAACAACAACAACTTCTCGGTTCGTCGGGAGCTCTGTGAAAAGATAATCAAAACGGCTAAAAACTTAGGCTATCGGCCGAATCTTGCTGCCCGAAATCTTGTTCGGCAGCGTACGCACACTATTGCAGTTTTAGGTCGTGACACAACCTCTGGATGGCCTACCAATATATATCAACCTATGTGTGAGGCTGCTTTCCGCCTGTTTCAGCGTCACAAGTATAATATTTGTATGACAGCGCCGAACATGGAAATGGATGATACTGAATTGCCTCCATGGCGAGTAGATGGTGTGATCGTTATTCAGGAGTGTTCCCCGGAAACGATAGATGAAATGGAACGAACCCGGTTGCCGTATGTGGTTGTTAACGGCGTCGGAGGCCCCAGTTGTTCGACGGTGGCTCCGGATGATATTGACGCAACCCAACGGGCGATGAGGTATTTGTTGGAATTGGGACATAAGAGGATAGCCTATGCCGGCCCGTTGCCTAAACACCGTGAGCATATTAGTATGAGTGATCGCCGCCAAACCTATCTTTCAGAATTAGATGCCGCCGGACTGGAGCCTGTCTCAGGCGCCGAGGCACTCGTTAAATCGGGATTGGATTTCCTGGTTTCAGCCGTTCTAAAGCAAAAAGCCACTGCGATTGTCGCCTATGACCATGTCGTCGCAATGAAGATCGTTCATGACGCGAATATTTTGAGTATTAAGATTCCCGGCCAAGTCAGTTTGCTGTGTTTTAACGATGAAAGGATTTGTGATCTGGTCGTTCCCCCGCTGACCACTGTCGGAGTGCCCTCGTATAAGATGGGTGAAATAGCAGCTGAATTATTACTGAAAAAGATTGAATCGCCCGAGGAAAACCATCCGCCTGAGTGCATTAAACTGCAAGAGGATCTGATAATCCGATCTTCCACAATAAAACCGCCGATTGATTTATAGGATTGCGGCATTGAGAAAGTTGTCGGGAGTTGGCCCGTAAAGACATAGTTTTGACAGGTTGTAATGAAAAACGTGTTGGATAAAAAGGTAATGAAAATTTTTTTGGTAGGAGGATTTTGTATGATGAAAAAAAAGAAATTATTATTGACAGTGATATCCTTGTTAATGGGTATCGCACCAATGGCTCTGGCTGTCGAAGTGATCAGTGTCGACATTAACAATTTCACCAATGACACGGTCTATGCTGGCGAGGCCGCAGTCCCCGGTGCAACGCAATGGGTTGCCTACTACGGCGACTGGGGTATTCCGCTGGGATCGCCCCGAAGTGCCGATCTGGCAGACACCGTTACCGTTCAGCCCAGTACCTATGCCGAACAGGTCTGGCTTGGTGATCCTGGAGACCATGGCTATATCAGCGGAGTTGGAGACGGCTTGCTGGATGACGGATTTTTCAATGATGGTTCCGGTACCTCGGATCCCAGTGTTGTATTTGTCGGAAATATTGCAGGGGCCTACGGCGGCACTTTCGATGTGTGTGTCTACGGCAACAGCGAAGGCACATTTACCCTTAAAGAGGGCGACGCAGTAATCGAAACGGCAACCATTACGGGAACGACAACAGGTTTTGTCGAAGGCGAAAACTACGCCCTTTTCCAGGACATCAGCCTTGCCGATCCCAATAGCATAACACTGGTTTATTCAAATGAACTTAATGGGATTCAACTGGTTAGCACCAAGGCTACTCCTGTTCCTATTATTGCTTCGGCTGATCCCAATACCAATGTGATCGATGCCAGAGACTACGATGTTGCCCATGATACAAACAATCGTTCCGGAGAACAAACCCTGTACGGTCCTGATATCGGCTCGGTTGTTTTCTACCTGGACGAAGGCGAATACATGGAATACGATATTGCCGTGGATGCGGCCAATCAGGGCCTGTATGAAATCACCGCAAATGTTGGCACCGAGTGGGGACCTGCAAATCTTTCCCTTTATCTCGACGGAGTACTGCATGGTACGTTAACTTTCCCTCAAACCGGAGATAAGACTATCAATGCAACCAACGCAGCAACGGTGAATCTTTTTGAGGGGAACCATACGTTGAAATGGGCCGCTGAAACAAGCCAGATCTATTTCAATGTTGTTGAATTGAAGATTGTCTATCTGGGTGATATTTCGCTCACTGATTGTGCCGAACTCTCTGGATATCCCGATCAGGTATTGATAGGTGATATTAACAACGATTGCCGTGTCGGCCTTGACGACCTTTTATTGCTAACATCCGAATGGACAGAAAATTATATTAATCAATAAAGTAAAGCAGAATCATTGGTTCTGAAAAACAAGAGAAAAATAACCTTTCAAGAGGAGAATATATGATGAATATTCAAAACAAAGTATTAACTGTCGTGGTATTTTTGATGTTAGTGGCGTCCGTTCACGCAGTTGATATCTATGACGAAGTGGTCATAGGCGACTGGGAACTGGTAACGGACGGATGGGTTGACAGAGCTACGGGTCTAAATATCGACGATCCTTCGCTGTCTTCTAAGTACGGCTATGATACCATTGGTGCGACACTGGGGTCGAACAGCATAAGGGTTACCCAATTGGGCCAGCTCGCGACTTTAAAGCTCCAACTAACCCCCGACCAAAAGCTTGATTTTCTTGCCAGTAACACATTCTCAATCGACATGTCGGTTGCGGCAGATACCTTGGGGGTAGGCGGTTTCGCCAAGATAGTCAACCTTGTGATCAATAATGGCGGCACCGGTCCCGGATGGACCACTCTACCCTGGGGTACCAACCTTAGCTTTTGGCCTGGATCCGGCGAGCGGACCGAAACATTTGAAATTGACTATAGTTCCATCAAAGCCAGCATAGATCCGGATAGCTATATTCAGATCATTCTCGTTACCAATGGTTCGCGTGCCACTTTGCCGGATGCGACTGCTGCTGACTTCTACTTTGACAACGCGCGGTTTTATAGTACAGTCGGGATTGGTGACTGGGAAGGCACGCCGGATAACTGTATTGATTGGGTTAATAAATATTCGATTGACGATCCCAACAATATGCCCTCCAAGTATACCTATGAATCAAGCATTGGTGTGACTAAGGGGACACAGAGTCTACATCTTAGCCAGGATGGTACGGGACAGAATTTAACATTTATACTGGATGCGGCACAAAGGGCTGACTTTATGGCCAACCATGTCTTTGCGATCGATGTTACGGTTCCCGAAGACACCACAGGAGTAGACGGGTACACACGGATTTATAACGTGGCTATTAGTGCCCAGGATTACGGTTACAACAGCCTGTTTGATCCGCCTGCCCTTATTTTAACCGGTGCGGCTTTAGCCGGTGAAGAAACAGAGACGCTTATAGTTGATTACGAGGATGCCAAAGGGCTGATGCCGGCATCGCCGAGCTATGTGCAGATTGTTATTAGCACCCAGAACGATGAAAACGCCCCCGGTGCCCGAGATGACTACTACTTCGACAATGCGCGGCTCTTCGGCGGATTGTCAGGTGGATGTGAATTGCTGTTGGCTGATATTAACGGAGACTGCATCGTCGATTATTATGACTTTGCCCAGATTGGCGTTTCATGGATGCTGTGTAATGACCCGGCAGGGTGTCCATAATGGACTCCGATTGTACCGTTATTGAAGTGGTAAGGTGGTGCAAAGATTGTTTAGCTATTTAATAATACACTTTGAGAACAATCGCAGTGATGTGTTGTTATAAATGGTTTTTGGTTGTGATTGAAGAATTGTTTAGTGTAGGTTCTCCGGTGACAGCTTTTGATTGTTCGAGCTGTCACCAAAGGAGAAATGGGGTTTTTTTTAGGCTATCCATCTTGCTCGAGGGTACAGCGAAATTTGGTTAAGTTTTTTTGAGAGGAACGAAAAAATGAAACGTTCAAAAGGCTTTACATTAATTGAGTTGCTGGTTGTGATATCGATTATCGCGCTATTGCTGTCGATTCTCATGCCTTCATTGGGAAAAGCAAGAGAACAGGCAAAGCGCATTATCTGTAGTAACCACCTGAAAACGATTGGGCTGGTCAATGCGATTTATTCGGCTGAGAATAATGACGCACATGTGCCTTTTAACGACACTACGCTGCCGCCAGGTAGGCGGGCTTGGATTGCCAACGAGGCGTTCCGCGCTATTATGGATCTCAACTCAAAATCCTCGGTAAAAGAGTCCAGTCGATTCTCCGTTCCCAGTGAGTTTCTCTGTCCGTCCGACAGGATAAGCAGGCATGAAGAAAACGCTCTCGGTGTGGTGCTGCTTAGTTACGGCTACAACGTAACCGACTGGAGCTTCCAAGCGATACAAGCTGGAGTTCCGAATCCTATTGGATATAAAGTAGGTCAGGTGAGTAGGCCTTCATCGAAACTGCAGCTTGTCGATGCTATTGACTGGTGGGTCACCTGGTCTGCCGCAGACTACAGCCGGGGCTGGGATGTAATTGGACAGGCAACCGCACAGGACTACAAGGACCGCAATTTACATGGCCCGACGATTTACCGTCACAATGAAGGCGCCAATATTCTTTTCTATGACGCCCATACCGAACCGGGGAAGAAAACAGAGATCTTCGACCTTGAAGAGTGGCAGGCCGATCCTGTAAACCCGAATATGTGGATAGGTAGCATGTCAACATACGTTAAATACAGATAAAGGCAGTTGTTTCAAGTATCTCTGATGTCAATTTTCAAGGTGGCTTACCAATAACGGAAAATAACTGAATATGTGTCTATATGGTCTCTGGCCAGTGTACTAATGGAAAGATAGGAAACGGGGTTGTTTATGCAGAATAAATCACAAAAACTTTCGATTCGAGAAAAGATAGGTTATGGTCTGGGAGATATGGCGTCTAATTTATTTTTCCAGGTTTTCATCTTGTTTTTGCTGTATTTTTATACCGATGTTTTCGGTATCTCTGCGGTCGCGGCAGGGACCATGTTCCTGGTGACAAGGATATGGGATGCCGTCAATGACCCTATCATGGGAGCTATCGCGGACCGTACAAATACCCGATGGGGCAAGTTTCGTCCGTATTTACTCTGGTTCGCTTTGCCGTTCGGCATTGCCGGGGTAATGATGTTTACAACTCCAGATTTCGGACCGGTAGGAAAGCTGATTTATGCATACATTACATATACATTGATGATGATGGTCTATACCATTGTTAATGTGCCGTATTCGGCGCTTATGGGGGTTATCACGCCCAGCTCTACGGAGCGAACCGTTGTTTCTTCTTTCCGGTTTGTTTCGGCCTTTATTGGAATGTTTATAGTACAATATTCTGTTTTGAGAATGGTCGAAGTCTTTGGCGGAGAAAATGAAGCTGTCGGCTGGCAGAGGGCACTGATGGTTCTATCAGGATTTGCGGTCATATTGTTAGTAATTACTTTCGCGACGACAAAGGAACGTGTACAACCGCCAAAGGGACAGAAAAATTCTTTAAAACAGGACATAGCAGACCTGTCCACTAATACGCCATGGTTATTAATTGGAGGCGCAACAGTCTTCCAACTGACTTATCTTGTTATACGTGGCGGCAGCATCATGTATTATTTTGAATATTTTGTCCAAGGTCAGGAGATCACGCTTTTCGGAAATGTTTATAATTTTTCCTTTGGTCAGTTGGTATCGGCCTATATGCTTTCAGGAACCGTCGTGACCATTCTAGGAGCAATTCTGACAAAATGGATTAGTTCCGTTTTCGGCAAAGCAGGGACATATGCCGGATTTCTGGCGATTAGCGGCATCTCTACCGCTATGGTCTACGCCCTGAATCCTCATAATATTCTGGCTTTGTTTGCTCTGCAACTGATAACCTCATTTGCTATTGGCCCGGTATCCGTTCTGCAATGGGCCATTTATACCGATACAGCTGACTATTCAGAGTGGAAAAAGGGACGCCGTGCTACAGCGCTGATCATGGCCGCATCTCTGTTCACATTAAAACTCGGTGTGGCCCTTGGCGGTGCGATCTTGGCTTGGGTCCTGGCTGGCTACGGCTATAAGCCAAATGTTCAGCAAAGCTCGCAGGCACTTCAGGGTATCCGTATGAGCATGAGTTTTTACCCGGCGATGTTCGCTATCGCCGGTGCGATTTTGATGGTTTTTTACCCGTTGAATAAAACCAAGATGAAAACAATGGAGGCCGACCTGATCGAACGCCGTAAACAAAACGAGCAGGCAAACCAGTAGAGCCTGAGGACAGCAATATGAGATATCAGAATTCAAAATTTATTGTTATGACCGCAGGGCTGATTGTTGCGCTGACGATTGTGGCGTCTGCTGCCACTTTTGTTTGTAGTTCCGATTCGGTACCGGCTTTAAAAGACGTTTTTGCCGAAGATTTTATGATCGGAGGCGCCCTCAACGTCGACCAGATTTCCGGTAAAAAGCCGGATGAAATCTCGCTTGTCGTCAAGCATTTCAATACGATCACACCGGAAAACCTCTTGAAATGGGAACTGGTGCACCCGCAACCGGGTAAGTATGACTTCGAGCTTTCTGATAAGCTTGTCGCCTTTGGCGAAAAACACGATATGTTTATCGTCGGCCATGCACTGATCTGGCACAACCAGGTCCCCGACTGGGTATTTGAAGATGCCGACGGAAAGCCGTTGAGCCGTCATGCTCTGCTGGCGAGAATGAAAGACCATATTCACACGGTCGTCGGCAGATATAAGGGACGAGTAAAGGGGTGGGATGTTCTAAATGAAGCAATTGCGGATGACGGAAGTTTACGTCCGTCAAAATGGCTGCAGATTATCGGCGACGACTATATCGAAAAGGCATTTGAATATACCCGCCAAGCGGACCCAAATGCGGAATTGTATTATAATGATTACGATATGTGGAAAAAAAACCGCTGCGAGAGTGTTGTCAGGCTGATAAAGAAACTGCAGAACAAGGGTATTCGTGTTGACGGTATAGGGATTCAGGGACACTGGGGACTTGCCTGGGACTACCCTCCTCTCGATGATTTAGAGGCCAACATCATAGCATACGCCAATCTGGGAATCAAAGTAACGGTTACCGAACTGGATGTTACCGTTTTGCCTCATGCATGGGAAAACTCAGGGGCAGATATCAGCAAGAACTATAAATTACAGAAAAAACTTAACCCATTTACAGACGGTCTTTCCGTTGAAGTACAGCTTGAGCAGGCCAAGCGGTACGCGGAAATATTTTCGATATTCAAAAAACACGCCGACAAGATCAGCAGGGTTACATTCTGGGGAGTTCAGGACGGCAACTCCTGGCGCAATGACTGGCCCGTCCAAGGGCGGACAGAGTACGCTCTTCTGTTTGACCGGAACTGTAAACCGAAACCGGCGTTTGATATGATTATAAAAGCTGCTGAAGACAAACGGTGTCCGAAAGGCCGCCAGGTTCCTTGACAGCGATTATCTTTTCTGGTAAAGTTTACAGTTTATGAATTTTTCTATCTGGAATATATGATTCAAAAATTGAATGTAAACATTAAAGTATAAATTAATTACAACTGGATGTATAATGAGAATTGAGCAAAACAGCAAGGTGATTATGGACGCAAGTTCAGCCGACAATAAACCAGACTACTTAAATCCGGACATGCCAGTTAAACGGCGGACAGAAGATATTCTTTCACGGATGAGCCTGGAAGAAAAAGTTGCGCAGATGGTCTGTGTCTGGAATGACGCCCCAAAGACATTGATTGATGAAAATGGTGATTTTGACTTTCAGAAAGCCAAAATCAGCTTTAAGCATGGTTTAGGTCAGGTGGCCCGGCCTGGAACTCATTTCGATGGAAAAACACCCGGGCAAACTGCGGAACTGACCAACACAATTCAAAAATTTTTCGTCGAAAACAGTCGCCTTGGGATTCCTGTTGTTTTTCATGCCGAGTGTCTCCACGGTCTTGCCGCCAGGGAAGCTACCTGTTTTTCCCAGCCGATAGGTCTTGCCGCAACCTTCGATCCGGAGCTCTTGTTCCGTCTTTATGCGATGACGGCTAAAGAAGCCCGCCTTTGCGGGGTGCACCAGGCACTGACGCCGGTTGTCGATGTTGCACGCGAACCCCGATGGGGTCGTGTCGAGGAAACCTATGGCGAAGACCCGTATCTTGTGTCCCGTATGGGAGTAGCAGCGGTCAAAGGATTTCAGGGTGACGCAACATTTGCCGACAAAAAGCATGTTATCGCAACACTTAAACACTTTGCGGCACATAGCGAGCCTGAATCAGGGACAAATTGCGCCCCTGTGAACGTCTCCTGTCGGATACTTCGTGAGGTGTTTTTGTATCCGTTTAAGAAAGCGATTCAGCAGGCCGGGGCGATTAGTGTGATGGCCTCCTATAATGAAATTGACAGTGTACCCTCCCATGCCAACAAGTGGCTTTTAGGTGACATACTACGCCGGGAGTGGGAGTTTGAAGGCTATGTTGTTTCTGATTATTACGCGATTCGTGAACTCAATGAAAGAGAAGGCTTCTTTGGTCAGCACTTGGCTGAAAACGGCAAACAGGCCGCGAAATTGGCCCTTAACGCGGGAGTCAATATCGAACTGCCTGAGCCTGATTGCTATCCGAACCTTGTGGAGTTGGCTAAAGAAGGCTGCATATCAGAATCGGCTATCGACCAGATGGTTCAGCCGATGCTGGAATGGAAATTTAAACTCGGGCTGTTCGAGGACCCCTACGTTTGTCCAGAAACCGCCAAAAAAACCGTTGGCTGTGAGACACACGCCAAGTTGGCTCTTGAGGCGGCCTGTAAAACCATAACGCTTCTTAAGAACGAGGATGATACCGCACCGATCGATGTGTCCAAAGTCAAGACAATCGCCGTCATCGGTCCCAATGCCGACCGTGAAATGCTTGGAGGATACAGCGGTGTTCCCAAGCACTGCTCGACCGTATTGGAGGGAATTCAGGAATACGTTGGCGATTCAGTAAAACTGCTCTACCACGAAGGCTGCAAGATTACCGTAGGAGGAAGCTGGGAAGAAGACGAGGTTGTCCTCAGTAACCCTGAAGACGACCGCAAATCGATTGCTGAAGCCGTAAAAGTTGCCGAACAGGCCGATGTGGTTGTTCTCGCTGTCGGCGGTAACGAACAGACCTCGCGGGAAGCCTATGAAGTAAATCATATGGGCGACCGTACGAACCTTCAGATGGTGGGTTTGCAGGATGAGCTTGTCAACGCTATTGCCGATACTGGCAAGCCGATAATCGCTCTTTTGTTCAATGGTCGACCGCTGGTGATACATAATCTGAAGGAAAAGGCACACGCAATTTTTGAATGTTGGTATCTCGGTCAAGAAACCGGTAAAGCGGTCGCGCAGGTACTGTTCGGCCAGGTTAACCCGGGAGGGAAACTTCCGATTACGATTCCCCGTTCGGTCGGTCATATCCCTGCTTACTACAATTATAAACCGTCTGCCCGCAGGGGCTATCTGTTTGATGACGTAAAGCCGTTGTATGCGTTTGGTTTTGGATTGAGTTATACTCAATTTGAAATGAGCGGACTCCGGCTCGAAAAAGACACCATTAAAACCGATGGTTCAACCCGTGTATTAATTGATGTGACCAATACCGGCAAAGTAACCGGCGACGAGGTGGTGCAGATGTACATCCGTGACTGCATCAGTTCGGTAACACGTCCCGTGAAAGAATTGAAAGGTTTTGAACGCATAACACTTGACCCTGGTCAAACCAAAACCGTCATATTGGATATTACTCCCGAGCATTTGTCTTTTTATGATATCAATATGAATGATGTGGTAGAACCTGGCGAATTCAAAATAATGGCCGGAAATTCTTCCCGTGACCAGGACCTTCAAACTGTACGGTTATTTGTCGAACCGTAAAAATTAAATTGCTCTAGTAAACAGTTAAATGGAAAATGTCAGATAAACAGTTTTATCAAGGTGATCAAAATGAATAAGCAAATATCAAAAAGGTCTTTTTTAAAAACCGTCTGTATCGTCTTTTTATGTCTTGCCTCAGTAAACCTGTCGACCGTGTTCGGGGAAACACCGAAAAAACGACCGAATGTTTTATTTATCATTGTTGATGATCTCAGGCCTCAACTGGGATGCTACGGTCAAAAGCAGATGATATCTCCCAATATCGACAGACTTGCGTCCGATGGTGTTGTTTTTTCCAAGGCCTATTGCCAGGTTCCGGTTTGTGGAGCTTCAAGAGCGAGTCTGTTTACAGGAATACGGCCGGACAGAAAACGCTTCGTAACATACTATACCTATGCCCAAAAAGATGCGCCCGGCGCAGTAACTCTCGGTGAGCACTTCAAGAAAAACGGCTATCACACAATAGCCAACGGAAAGGTATTTCATCATGATGACGATAGCACCCAAAGCTGGACTGAACCGCATTTCGAACCGACGGGCCATTGGAGAGACTATCAACTACCGGAAAATATAGAACTGCAGAACGTTAACTCCGGCCCCGCTTATGAAAACGTCGATGCGGAAGACAGTATCTATAAGGATGGAAAAATGATAGATAAGACAATTGAGGACATCAAGCGTCTTGCAAAAACCGACAAACCTTTCTTTATTGCAGCGGGGTTACGTAAGCCTCACTTGCCGTTTAATGCACCTAAAAAATATTGGGATATGTACCCGCTTGAAAAGATCGATCTTGCAGACAATGCGTTTCGTGCAAAAGACGCTCCTGATGCCGCTTTTCATGGATGGCATGAGCTTAGAGGCTATTTCGGAATGCCGAAAAAAGAGGAAATGCCGGACGATTTAGCCAGAAAATTGATCCAGGGTTATTATGCCTGCGCCAGTTACGCCGATGCCCAGATAGGACGGCTTCTGGATATGCTTGAAGAGTTGAACCTGAAGGACAATACCATTGTCGTACTTCTGGGTGATCACGGCTGGAATCTTGGCGAACATACCCTCTGGGCCAAGCATTGTAGTTTCAACACTTCATTGCGGGCACCGATAATTATTTCGGTGCCGGGAATGACCAAAAACAGAACATCGGATTCACTGACGGAATTTATAGACATATTCCCGACACTCTGTGACCTGACCGGTCTGAAAAAACCCGTTCAGTTGCAAGGAAAAAGTCTTATGCCGGCTCTTAAGAACCATGAAATTCATATTAAAGACGCGGCATTCAGCCGATACCATGATGCCGACTCGATAAGGACGGACAGGTATCTGTATACCGAGTGGACCGATGACGACGGCAAATGTTATGCACGCATGCTTTATGACCACCAGAACGATCCGGACGAAAATGTCAATATTGCCGAACATCCGGATATGGCAAAACTGGTAAACAAGCTGAAAAAGAAACTCGACCAGATTCGAAAATGATAGCTTTAAAGCTCCGAAAAGCCGCCAGAGCAAAGCTTGTCGGTGACAAGTAAATTGTTGACAAAGATAAAATTGTCAGCGACAAGCAAGCAAGATTGCCGACCGACATTCGATCGAATAAAGGTCTCTTATGATGAACAGGCGAAAATTTGTTAAAGCGATGGGCCTCGGCGCAGCCGGCATAGCCCTGCCGGGCTGTTTGGAAAACTTACAGGTTAATGGCGGCGGAAGTGGCGATCGGCCTAACATACTCTGGATATCCTGCGAAGACATAAGTCCTCATCTGGGATGCTATGGACAGGAACACGCGATAACCCCGAACATTGATAAAATCGCGGCTGAGTCTGTTCGCTATACGCGCGCGTTTACAGTTCACGGTGTCTGTGCTCCCAGCAGAACTGGGATCATTACAGGAATGTACCCAAGCAGTTTCGGCGGTGTGAATATGCGATGCAAAGCGATTATACCAGAAAAGATACAATGTTTTACACGCTATCTGCGCCGGTCAGGATATTACTGCAGTAACTGCGACAAAGAAGACTATAACTTCAACCGATCAGAGCAGGCATGGGATCAGTCCAGCCGTGACGCTCACTGGAAAAACCGGCCTGTCGGAAAACCGTTCTTTTCTGTGTTCAATTTTTTCAACACACATGAATCAAAGCTCTGGAGCAGTAAAGACTTTGAAAGCACACATCCCGCGAAACTGAAGCGATCCCAATGGCAGAAACCGGAGAACATGAGCGTTCCCGCTCTTTACCCAAATACTGACGCAGTACGCAAAGACTACGCAAGATTGTTCGAAACGATTACTGAGTTCGATTATTTTGTAGGCGAATGTATCGATCAGATCAAACAGGCAGGGCTCTATGAGGATACGATCATATTTATCTGGTCCGATCACGGCAACGGCCTGCCACGGGCAAAACGATGTCTTTATGATACCGGTACACTTGTTCCTCTGATTGTAAGAATTCCCGAAAAATACAGGGACACCGGCCAAAGCAAAGCTGGGAGTGTCGATGATCAGTTGGTGAATTTGATCGATTTGGCTCCTACAGTGATGAACCTTGCAGGTGTTGAGATACCGGATCACATACATGGCAGGGCGTTTCTCGGGCGCAATCTTTCGCCAGAACGTAAATATATTTTCGGCGCACGCCAGAGAATCGATGAACGCCACGACATGGTACGTGCGGTAAGGGATAAGAAATACCGATATCTGCGAAATTTCGAGAATTACAATCCTTATTTTTTCCATCTCCAATACGCTGAAAAGTGCAATACCATGAAGCAAATGCGCAAACTTTACGCAGAGGGCAAGCTCAATAAGCTGCAGGCTCAATGGATGGCAAACAAACGTCCATTCGAGGAACTTTATGATCTGGACAGAGATCCCTATGAACTTTGCAACATCGCCGATGATCCCAAATATGCCGCCGTCAAAAAGAAGCTTCGATCTGCACTTGAGCAATGGATGCTTCAAACGAGAGATACTGGTTTGTTGCCTGAGCCAGAATTACTGGCAGATGCCGAGAAGTATGGAAGTGAATATGATATCCTGCATCGGCGAGGAGGAAAACAGCAGCTGCGCAGGCTCTTGAGGATAGCCAATATTGCCGGTAAGCCTGAAAATTCAGACCGTGAGCAGATTTATGCGGCCCTCAAGGACAATAATACGTCAGTTCGTTGTTGGGCGGTTATTGCGATCGGACAGTTACCTGTAAAGACACCTGAGGATATCGCGAAGCTTGAGCAGGCTGTCGGGGACACTTCGCCCAGTGTCCGTATAGCTGCAGGCAAGTCACTTTACCGAAGCGGTCTCAAGAGCCCGGCAGTCAATGCTGTTGAGAAGGAATTGAAAAATGATGCGCCGCCGAAGGGAGTTGTTCATTTCGCCATCGAAGCTCTTGACGAGATGCTGCCAGAATCCGCAAGTGCCGTTGAGACGGTCAGAAAAATTCAATCCGAAAGTACTGACCCTTATGTTAACGATTTGATCAAACATTATTTTTCACAGGTGAATGAGGTGGTAAACAGATGACGGACACTTGTTGAGAGGTTATAATGCCCCAATTTACAAGTAGTGTCCGGCTGTGCTTAGCGCCTCACAGACAACAACGCATGTTTTATATCATTCTCCTCCTGTGCTATTTGGGGTCCGTTGATTTTCCAGCCAGCTTTCCGGTATCCAAGTAGTGCTTGTAGGGCATGTTGTCGTAGCTCTTCACCTCTGCTTCGACATCTGGGTCCGTCCGGCTCGGCCACGGATTGCGATCGAGAATCTTCTCCAAGGCTTTGCGGGCGGCAACTACTTCCGGATCGGTGGAGCCGGTAACTTCCTTATATTGCTTGCGCAGATGCCCTGCACCGCAATCGTACAGCCTGCCCTTCGGATCGCCATAAACAGGATCGACGGCCTCAAGCAGCCAGCGTCGCGTGCGCGCCATGCGGGCCGTGGCGATGTAGCTGATGATCGAATCGCGATGGACATCGCTCTTGCCCGTCAGAAAAGGCACCAGGCTCTTGCCATCCAGTTCATATCCCGTCGGCACGCTGGCCCCGGAAAATTCCATGAACGTCGGAAAGATATCCGAGAATTCCATGAGTTCGCTCGTGACGCCGCGGCGATTGACGATGCTCGGACAGCTGACCACGAAAGGAACGCGAGGACCGTCCTCGTTCGCGTGCATCTTTTTGCCATGCGAACCACCGTTGTCGGAGGTGAAGATGACAATGGTGTTTTCACGCAAACCGAATTCGTCGAGGGCTTTGACCAGTCGTCCGATCAGAATGTCGACATATTCGGTCATATCCTTAACGTTACCACCCTTGTTGCTGCCGGGACGGCCATGCACAGGGGTGGTTGGAAGCCCGCCACCGGCGATATCATGCACCAGCTTCATCGGGTAGTAGGCCAGGAACGGCTGTTTCTTGTGTCGCTTCATGAAATCGATCAGGAAGTCGGTATAGATATCGGGGCCGAAGTCTTCGGGCGAGGTCTCGACCAATTGGCCGTTTCGGATCACACACGGATGCCAGTACCGCGAAGGCACGGGCTTTGCATCTGGGAAGTTATATTTCCCTTCGAACTTACCGGAGAAGACGGATACTTCGGGCACATCGGCCAGAGTCAGGCCGTGTATGCACTGCTCGTCAAAACCGGCCTCCTTGGAATAGACCGACGCACCCAGCGCCATGATGTTGCTGGCGATGGCCGTTCGGTAGCCGTGCTTGCGCAGCACACGCGCGAACGTGAGGTGATATCCGGCAAAATTCCACCGATCCTGGTTATCAACAACCTTGATTCTCAGATCGTTGTGCCAGACACCGGTGCGGCACGGATAGCGCCCCGTTACCAGCAGCGAGCGCGTCGGGGAGCACATCGGCGTTGCCCATGCCGTGTTGAACATAACACCGCTCTCTGCCAATGCATCGATGTGGGGCGTCTTATTCTCCTTATTGCCATAGCATCCGAACTGCTCCGGGCTGACATCGTCAGCCATGATGATAAGGAAATTAGGCCGTTTGCTAACGGGTCTCTTTGCGGCCGCGTTTCCCACCGAGACCGCCGCCATGCACATGATACCTATCAATAATTGTTTAATCATTTTTCACCTTTCTGTTTGACAGTGTTTGGTATTTATCAATGACGGACTGAAGTTCCTCTTTTACGCAGGCGGCCTCAGCGGAGAGACCCACGGACTTGAGCGGATTTTTCTCCATGATATCATGTTTGATGTCATGGTACTCTCCGGTCAGGTAGAGCTTGTACCGGCGGTTACGGGCAAAGGCCTGAACTTTCAACGGACCAAAGTGCTCTATGAATTTCGGAATTTGATACCAGCAATAGACATATTTCCGGGAATTGCCTTCCAGCCCCTTGAGCTGGGGAAGAAAACTTCTGCCATTTATTTTCAATCCCGAGGAAACGGGCACATCGGCCATGTCGCACAGAGTAGGCAGAAAATCGGAAAAATCGACGAGATCGTCGCAGACAAGCCCTCTGGCGACGCCCGGTCCGCGTACAACCAGGGGAACACGGGTACCGGCATCGGTCATGAGTCCTTTCCCGCCACGAACGTCCTTGCCGTTCAACTTCGACACGATGGTTCCGAGGGTTCCGTTGTCTGCGGTGAAGATAATGTAGGTATTGTCGGCAAGTCCGCTTGCATCGAGCTTGTCGATTATTGCACCGACGACCTTATCTACGTAGGCGACCATATCGCCGAAGTATTCCACGTCCCCGCCTCCTTTCGGGACTCCTTTGCCGGACGGGTTCCAGTCTTTCGAGTCGGGGGTCGGCACAAATGGGGCATGCGGAAGAATCATGGGGTAATATACGAAAAAGGGCTCTTTCTTGTGTTCGTCGATGAAATTGCAGATGAATTCGTTCAACAGGTCGGGAGCGTATTCACCATTCGAATAGTCCTCTTCCTTTCCATTGCGTTCGAGCTGTGGGTTCCCGTAACGCGTATCGGTCTTGGTTTCATTAGAAAAATTCCGGCGCGTATGCTGCCAAAGCAGGGACTCGTCGAAACCGAAGTGCTGCGAGGCATCGGGCTCGTGGCCAAGCTGCCATTTGCCGGCAATGCAGGTGGCGTGTCCGTGCGCCTTGAGCAAGTGGCCGAAAGTAGTCTGGCTTCGGTCCAAATAAGCAAAGCGGGTATAGTTGAAAATATTGTACACGCCGGTCATGATTTGCACACGCGAAGGGGTGCAGATCGGCGTCGAATAGCAATGCTCGAAGCGCACTCCGGTTTCGGCAAGGCGATCAATGTTCGGCGTCTCGTACGAGGTTCCCCCGTACGAGCCTATACATTCATAGCCGAGATCATCGGCCATGATCAGAATAATGTTGGCGGGCCTGGATGCCGGGACTTGATTGGCATACACCGCGAGGCCGGCATACAGCACAGCCCCGACGACAATATGGACACAGCGTTTAATAAGTCTGGTTTTCATAATTCACTTTTCCTTGCTTGTTTTCTCTCGTTCAACACCACCTTCCGCACGCCGTTCGTGCCGCGGGCCAGATCGAATGTTCCGACCAACGTTTCACCACCAAGCTCAACATGCACTTCATAGGAGCCGTAGAATCCCTTGAAATCCACCCTGCCTTCGCGAACCGTCTTGCCTGTAATCCGCGTCTTCCACTCTCCGTTGATCAGCCGGTCCAGTTCTGTATAGACCGGCTTCGGATTGCCGTCGGCATCGAGTAGCCCTGCCGGCATGCCGCGCCACGGTTGCAGATCGGTGATGCTCCACCAAACGATTGCCTCCACTGAAGGATGGCTGAACGCCAGTGTGTAGAAATCGCGGGCCAGATGCGCCTGATAACGCTCCAGTTCCGGCGTACTCGGCAAAACAGGCGGCTTCGCGACTTTTCTTTTTGCCTCATCCACACCACTCTTCCAAGCCTTGAGGGATTCCCAATCCTTGAACCGTTCGCAGCTCAGGATACTGATTTCCGACAGGTGAATCGGCAGTTTGTATTTTGAATAGGTCTGCAGCATCCTCCACAGTCGTTCCTCAGAGAATGTATCCGTGAGCGTATGCATGTGCGTCTGGATTCCGATTGCATCCACACCAACATCTTTCTCAAGGCAATACTCGATCAGCTTTTGGTATATCGGGTCGGCATCCGAATAATGATTGAGAATGTAATACCCGTCCGGACGCACCTTTCGGGCTTCGTTGATTACCGACCTGGAAACCGGGCCCGGGCCGCCAAGCGACTCCACCCAGCGTCGAACTCCCTGCTGCTCGTCACACAGGTAGATACCTGGAGCCTCGTTGTAGGTGTCCCATTGGTCGATCTCCGGATAGCTCTCCACCAACATGCGGATATGCTCCATGGCATCGCGACCGATCTCTTCCACCGGACGCTCTGTGTCCGTAATCCAATCGGGCACCACCTCATGCCACATCAGCGGATGCCCACGCAGTGTCATACCCTGCGCCCTGGCCCAGGCCAGTTTCTCACGGGAATCCGGATTGTAACACCACTGCCCCGGTGTCTTTTCGTGAACCGACCAATAGAAATTAATCGTGGCATAATTAAACAGACGGGCAAAACGTTCCTTGAATTCGGGGTGCCATTCCTGCCGCGACACCAGCCAGTCTGCAGCAAGCGAGCCGCCAAAATGGAATGCGTGCCGGATCTGGTCAAGGTTGTATGATGTTTTCTGCGGCACGGGCTGCCCGTCCGGCAAAACCAGATGCAGAGAACATGCGCCCATGCGGCGACTCTCAATACGTTCCTGCGCCCCATCCAGTTTCCACGCCACATGCTCCTGAGCCAGCACGAAACTTTCCCCGGCAACGAGCAGAATGCTTAATATAAAAACCCACACGAACAGGCAGTTCAACGTTGAACATTTTTTCATTTAATGTTCTTTCTGTAATTCTAATATTCCAACACGACCGCACAGTGACACTGGAATTTGGGTACCGTTACGGAGAGTTTTCCGTTTTTCCGACTGATGATCAGTTCCCGCATATCCGGCACCAGCAAGGCCTTTTTAATCTCTTGGGGCACGTCGATTGAAACAGGAACGTTATACAGAAGCGGCAAATCCTCGATGACCTCACACCTGCCCCTCTTGATGGGAGGACCGTAAAGCAGGTGCACCACATAGCGACTGTCTTTCGGCTGATGCAGCATGCTGAGACGCCCGGCACTGGGCAGTTCGGTAGCCACCATGGGCCTGATGTGAACGAGCTTTAGCACATTGAAAAACAGATCGCGATGAAGTCGTGCGCCGTGGTCATAATACATTTTATCGAGTTCGTGCGCGATAAAGATGATGTTTCCGTTTCGGATAATTCCCGGATGCTGCGCATCTTCCAGTTGATATGGAGTATTCTGGTGAGACGTAAATTTTCCGTAGGTTCGGCTGAAATACGGATATCGGATACTTGCAAGAACCTTTACTCCAGGCTTCGGATTCACACGGATCGCAGGCTTGTAGTTGAGAAAAGGACTTGCCACCAATCCGCTGTTCAGGGTATCCGCCACGACCAGGTAATCCATGTCGTAAATGGCTTTTCCTTGGTAGGTCGCCCCGATATCCAGCAGCACCTTATTCCTTTCGAGGTTCAATGCTCCCTCTCCCATAACGATGATGTTTCCGCTGCGTTTTGCAAAGGCGTTGAGCCTTTCGGCATCTCTGATATTCAGGCATGCCTTGCCCGGAATTACTATTACATCAAACGACGACAGGTCCTTGACAGGGTTTGCGATGTCAAAATTGACATGCGACTCCAGCAGTATTTTGGCCAGTCCTTCGTCATGCTCCTTATCGTAACTTCGCCATAGTCCCACGCGTGCCACCGGAATTCCGCCGATGCCGTAGTCCTCAATCTTTTCGATATAGGCATACGCCTGGCCGATGTTCTTATAGGTAGCCATATCCATTTCACCGGAAGGATGAAGTTGATCTCCGAAATTGCACCGAGCTCCCCATGCGATCATCGAGGCGGCTTCGTATTTAATGGCGTTTGGATGTTTGAAACCGCCGAATTCGCCCCAGGAGGTATGGAACTTGCCGCTCATGGCGGTAACGGGGTATCCGGCCTTTAGAAAGAACTTGGACTGGATCGGCAATTTGTCGTAACCGCCCCATGTGGTCGGCAGATCCTCCATATCCTGCATGGTATTGTATTCATACATCCTGAACCTGAAATTGCTGTCATGATCAATCGAGGTGGTACCGTTGAAGAACACGGTCGCCTCAGGATGATACTTGGCGATAAGCTCTCTGAGATCTTTCTGATGTTTTTTTATGATTTGGATATGATAGGCTTCAACTGCCCCATGATCGTCGATGTCGATGCCCTGATCCGTCATGTCCTTTCGACAAACCTCGCAGTAGCAGAGCTGATGCGACTGGTAGATATCAAACCAGAAGCCGTCTATATCATATTTCCTGGAGATTTCCTCGACCTGCCTTATGATGTGGCCGTGGTAACCCGTATTGACACAAAGAAAGATCCAGTGGAAAGGCGGCCTGGGCTTGTCCGGACTTGCAGAAAAATCGAAGGGGCTGGTCGTAATAACAGAACCGTCTCGATTGCGGGCGCACCATTCCGGATGGCTGTCGGCATCGTTGGCAGACCATCCGATGGTATAGTAGACAGGAGCCAGAACGCCTATCTCGTGGCAGGCCTCGATCTGCGCACCCAGCAGGTCAAAGTCCAGGTTGGGATGCATTTTCCCGACCTTCGTCGGATAATAGCTCCAGCTATGGTGTCCCTTTGCAAAAACATTGACGGCATCGACATGCGCCGTCTTGAGGGCCTGCTGAAACTGCCGTTTCGAGAAATTCCTGCCAATATCGGGCAAATGCTCCGATGTGTGGAAATCCAAATGTATCTGGCGAATGCCTATTTTTTGGGAGGCTTCAGCTTTCATAATACCCAACAAAAAAAACGTTGAAATGATGAAGCATGCCTCTTTCCTCATAATGAATTCCTTTGAGTAAAAACATATTATTTCGCATTTTTTCTCTGTCGAATTAAAGCGTATTCAGTTAATCGCTGGATTACGTGGATATACCCTTTGGGTTTTGGAGTAAAATACTTCACGCTGCGGGGCAAAAACACCACCCACTTTCTATATTACAGGCATACTGCCCAGCGTCAACTATAATTTCCCTTCAACGACAATTATTTCTTCCCTTCAGTTATAACAGTTTGAACTGCTAAACAGATGACGGACACCTGTCTTGCCAATTATGCCTTCCCTATCAACCATTCCCACTAACTCCCTGTCTCCTCATCTAAACGACACTATGACGTTTTTGCCTTCAAGAGTGGAATAAAGTGAATTGTTATTTTCCCTGCTTTCACTTTTCGCTGCAAGGCGAGCTACCCAACATTCTACTGGTACACAATGTAACAGTAGGAGCATCCCTGTGGCTCCAACCCCTAAGGGTCTAAAAATCTGGCCTTTCGTATGAATTTGCAGGAAAACCGCCTCGGAAAAAAAAAATCTTGATAGTTCAAGCTGAGTTTGGTAAAATTATTAGCATTGAAAGGTTAGAATAATGTTTAGCAAACAGTAAAATGGGAAGTGTTTATAATAGTGTTAAGCAAAACATTGGAGGTTTTAATATGACTAATCCGGTAACGCGAAGATCATTTATCAAGGTTGCAGGTAAGGGCTTATTCTTAATCTCTGGTGTGGGACTTACAGCATGTGTCCCTGAACGTTCGAAGAAGAAGCATGATCCTTTAAACAAAAAGCCTAATTTCCTGTTTATCCTTGCCGACGACTGCACTTATCGTGACATCGGATGCTATGGCGGGCAGGCATATACGCCTAATATTGACAGGCTTGCAAAACAGGGCATGCGGTTTACGCATTCTTTCCAGGCCGCTTCGATGTGTTCGCCTACAAGGCACAATATTTATACAGGTCTGTATCCGGTGAAAAGCGGTGCTCACCCAAACCATGCCTACGCAAAAGAAGGGACCGAAAGCATCGTTCATTATTTAAAGCCCCTCGGGTACGCCGTTGCACTTAGCGGAAAAAGGCATATCAGCCCTAAAGAGGTCTTTCCGTTTGAGTATCTGCCCGGCAATAAAAACCCCGACATGAAAGCGGTTGAAGGTTTTATTGAAGATGCAAACTCTGAAGGTAAGCCGTTCTGTTTGTTTGCCTGTTCCAACGAGCCGCATGGCCCCCATGACAAAGGTGACCCAGGCAGATATAAGGCAGAGGAACTTACACTACCGCCTTATTGGGTGGATACACCCGAAACGCGTAACGGTTATACAAAATATCTTGCCGAGATCACATATCTCGACGGACAGGTTGGAGATTTGTTAGCAATTCTTAAAAAGCATGGACTTAGCGATAACACGATCGTTATCTTTACCAGCGAGCAGGGTGACGGCCTGCCATTTGCCAAGTGGACATGTTATGACAGTGGTTTGCAAAATGCTCTTGTCGCAAGGTGGCCGGGCAGGATAAAAGCAGGTTCGCTAAGCGATGCGATGATCGAGTATGTAGATGTTGTCCCTACTTTTGTCACAGCTGCCGGCGGAAAACCAGCACCCGTGCTTGAAGGTAAGAGCTATCTCAATGTACTGCTTGGTAAAACCAATAAACATAAGAAATATGTCTATGGCTTGCAGACAACACGCGGCATAATGGACGGCTCGGAGCATTTTGGGATACGACAGATACGCAGCAGGAAGTTCAAGTATATCGTAAACCTTACGCCCGATGTTAAGTTTCAAAATGTTATAGTGACGAAAGGATTCGTATACGCGTCCTGGAAAAAGAAGGCTGAAACCGATGCCGATGCTGCTGATAAGATCGCGCGATTCGAGAACAGACCTGCCGAGGAACTTTATGATGTTGTAAAAGATCAATATGAGTGGAATAACCTTGCAGACGACCCGAAGTATGACAAGATAAAAAAGCAGCTCCGCGAAAAACTATATGACTGGATGGCCCAGCAGGGAGACAAGGGACAGGCTACCGAGATGGAAGCTTTTGAGCATCAGACGAAATTTCTTAATAAGAAAAAGTAGATGAACCTGTTTTATAGTGCGAATTTCCGCGGAGACGGTTTCACCGATCTTTATGTATCCATAAGTCCTGTGTGAGGTGGTAAACAGATGGCGGACACTTGCCTTGCCAATTATGTGTCAAGTCCTGATTATAAGTTGACACTTTATATTTTCATTTCTTCTCATCTTAAATAAATAATCAACTACGATTTGCTAGCCGCATAATTTCACAGTTCGCCGAGAATGGGCCACCATAAAGCTCGTCGGAGGTGACACTGTTAAATTCTACTGGTACAGCAGTTTTATCTTAAAACCAGCGATGCCAATGAGAAGAAAGCAGTTGAGATGCTGGACAGGTTGATGGAAGAAGAGACATCTAGGGCTTAATCTTAAGCCAAGTCATGCCAGTTTTACTACACTTAATAACACCATGGGCACTGGCTTTAGGTTTGACATTGACGCAGAATTGACGCAGAGAGCTATATTTTGACACTTGACAGGACTGTAATAATCATATATAGTCTTGCCAGTTAAAGGTTTACGCGGGCGTGGTTCAATGGTAGAACGCTAGCTTCCCAAAATAAACACCAAAAAACACCTCTCATAACTCCATCTATACCAACTACTTATATGCCGTTTTTTTGCTAAAAATAGGGTTTTTAAGAAATGTAACCTGTGTAGGCACAGGGTAGGTACTGGCAATAGGTTTGTAGAAGGTTTGACATCGACGCAGAATTGACGCAGAGAAGGGGGCTTAGGAGCAAGCATCAAAATATCTTGTTTTTGAGATTGCAATGTGATTAGTTTTAATATACAATATCTATATGAAGCTAAACTCGAATGAAATATTAGATGCATTGAATGCAACTGCTGAGAATATGCAGTGGGATGGTAAGCCAGTAGAAATCCTGCTTATCGGAGGTGCCGGGGCGATGCTTACCGGACTTCTTCGACCTGAACGAGTCACCCAGGATTGCGATATTATTGATTATCAGCCCGAAGATGCCCAACAGGCTGTATTGGCAGCAGCGGCAAAAGTGGCAGCAAAAAAAGGCTTGCCGGAAAAATGGCTGAATTCAAAAGCGATGTCCATGGATATTTTACCAGACGGTTGGCGTTCCAGACGTATTCTAATTAAAAAGTTTGACAAGCTTTGGATTTATGGGGTAGGCAGGTTAGATATGCTTGTGATGAAGTTTTATGCTAATCGTCCCCAGGACAGAGAAGATATTTTTGATATGGCTCCTACTGGCGATGAGCTGACAAAGGTTCGTAAATATCTTGATATGATGACGGTGCCATCAAAGCAGGCAAACCTTGATCAGGTTGCAAGTGCATTTAAATTGCTGGATGCAGTGGAGGGTGTCGATGAATCCTGATCTGATTTTAGCTCATTGGAATAGGCTGGGGATTATGTTTAATGTCCGGCCTGCAAAGCAAACTGCTGACATTGAAAAGCTGCTGGTTGAGACCGCTGCTATTATAGGGCAAAATGCGAGGTTGTTGCCTGCAGTTGCCAGTTGGCTTTGCAGATATCATCGGCTTGTATGCAGGCACAGGCTTGCGAAATTTGCCAGCGAAATTAATAGCCCGCAAACTTTGGCTGTTCTTGGTTTTATGCTTAGCTGCGTGAAGGACAAAATCTCTACCGATCATTTCAATGTTGCCATTAAGCATTGCAAAAAAAACGAGACACCCATACCTTTGTTTTATATTGACCGTAAAAGCAAAAGCCTTGCAATGCTCGCAAAGTCAAATAGCTGCGATTTAGCTAACCGTTGGGGACTCTGGTGTGATGAAGTCGAATTCAGAGATGATATTATTCGCAAAGCTCAACCGATGATAGAACGGAACCCGACATTGAAATACCGAGCATTATTTGGCGGTCAGTTGAGGGCTTCTGTGCTCGAAACAATAGTATATTGTCCGCAGTCAGCAGGCAGCGAAGTTGCCTTGGCAAAAGCTTGTGGCGTTACGCGTAAAGCACTTCGAGAGGCTGTAGAGCATCTTGAGTTTTGCCAGATTGTCAGGCGTGACTATGTCGCTGGTAAAATTAAAATCAGCATATCTCATTCAGATGTCAATTATCCAGTAAGCGTATAATTGGCAAGACAAGTCATGACAGACGGTTTAATCGTTGTGTTATAATTTCTAAAAACCGCTCTTGCAGTTGGACAGTTAGTGCCGATTTGGTGATCATGTCTGTAAACTTGTTACTTAAGGCGAGTAGTTCGGCGATTTTACTTTCAGCATAGTTTGCCTCTATTTGCATACTTTCTGCAAAGGCAAGAAAGTCACATCTTTTAAGACGGTTTCGTTTGCCATTAAGCGTCAGCGCCATCTCCTCTGCTTCTTCTGATATCACCAACCTTGATGAAACAAGATCATAAACCGGGCTAAGTGCAACAATACCCTTTTGATTAGTCAGCAGAGAAAAGTTTTTTCGATGAGCATCGCCATTGCCGATAGCAAAGTTAAAAATTGTAATCTCATAAAATCGTTGAAGTTCAAGCGGAGCAAAATTGCAGTAATTACAAATAATCTTGGCAATTTGCATATGACTTCCAGCGTATTTGTCAGGCCCACCGAGTATCTGGTGAGTATCTTCGCAGGCAAGTTTTTCCATGCGATTACCTTTTTTAAAACGATCGAATCGTTTGACCAAATAGGCTGGAGAGCCGTCAGCTAATTCAAGCAAAAGCGAGTGGGCAGTATTAAGACCAAACTGGCTGCCCATTTGCATACAGAGATACTCGTTCTGTGGCAATTGAGCAAACTCCTGTGTTTGTGGTTTGAGGATATACTGGCCATCGCGAGCAACCGGCAGTAACTCATTTCCCTCAAGACGAACAGACAGCTTTGGCTGAACACCTGATATACTGAGTTTGCCTGCAAGCTTTTGTGCTTCAGTGCTGATCTGCTCTAAACTGATAGAGATACTTGGTCTGATAGGTTTGCCAAACATCGTTTGCAGTTGTTTGTCGCTATAATCAATCCTGCTCATTTTTAACCTCCTGCAAACTGACAGCCCCAATGCAATCGTCGCAGGTACGCATCAATAGTCCAAATGTATCATTGGCATCAACTTTGATCGTAGGTGCAACAATGTGAAGATACCAACCCTCTGGAACCAGGCCTGCAAAAAAGGAAAATATTGTCTCTGATTCAAAAGCCTCAGCTTGCAACGGCAGCGTTAGAGAAATCGCGGTCCCATCAGCCAAGTAGTTAACATCGTAAACAAATCTGTAACCTCCATTGGGCAGTTCGCTAAGAGTGCCGGCAAGTTTCCTGCGGTAATAAACTTTTGCTTGTCGGGTCATGATTTACGCCTTAAATATAGCTCGTAGCCCAGCAACTCAAGAACCTGATTGACCTTGTCAAGACGAACCGTTGGCTTGCCCTGCTCAAGTTCCCTGATAAACCGCAGACCAACTCCAGCTCGCTTTGCCAATTGAGACTGAGTCAAACCAGCGGCCTTACGCATTGCCATAATTTCCTTTGCAAATCTCACAATAGCCCCTTTAGGGTATAACAATAGTTCTTTCTTTTGTATTATCGACTATTAGTGATATAAAGTAAATCTTTTTATACCCTATCGGGTATTAAAAATGAAATTTCACCACTTGTTAATTATGTGGGCCTTAGAAATACGATCTTTATACCCTATCGGGTACTATTTTACGGAGTAGTCAAATAATGCTATAGTTCTGAATTCATTTACGCCATGGTTCAAGGGAACTTAACTTGACTA
>JAGLHQ010000154.1 GCA_023143375.1 Planctomycetota bacterium | reverse complement strand
ACGTCGACTGGGTCAACTTCACTACTAACGACCGTGGAAATTGGAATGAGGTAAAGAAACTGGAAAAATTCTGTCGCGATAGACAATTGCCTTTCAGCCTGATCTACTGGGCAGCCGATTACCCTCACCTCAAGCAACTGAACCTCGCCGATGATGCCACATGGTACATCTCAATAATGAGACAAGGCAACGATTACGCCCTCGTCGGCGGCGCCCCGGACCAGTACGTTATCGAAAGCTGGATAGAGGCGCCCTCACGATCTGTTCCCGAGACTAAAGGATGGACATTCACACATTCGGTACGCGATTTCTGCAGACGATTTGTAAGGCCCAAAAATACCTTTTAATCCAGCCGTAGGCTGGAATAGTTTAGATCATTAGGTCTTTGAATTTAGTATTTGTTTAGAGTTTAGGATTTAGTGCTTAGGATTTGCCAAAGGCCGCGCATAAAAAAAGGCCGATCAAAGATCGGCCTTTTGTATCTATCGTTTTACTAGCTGCTTTGCATCTCGGGGCGTATCATCTGGAGTTGTTCTTTCGCCTGGCCCACCAGGTAGAAGCTGCCTGTTATGCAGATAAGATCTTCTTTGCTGACCGCGCTTTTGGCGATACGCACTGCCTCGCGAATATTGATCGCCGTCTGGCACATCTTACCGCATATCTCGGTATACCTCTCTGCCAGTTCGTGCGGCATTACTGCTTTTGGCGAGTTGCTCCTGATAAAGATAACCTTATCGGCGCCGTATTGAAGCTGGTTAAGCATCCCGTCGACGTCCTTATCGGCATTACATCCGAAGATGACGATCATAGAATCGTACGGAACGTGCTGTCCAATAGCCTGGATCAGTGCTTTGACGCTTGCCGCGTTATGGGCGGTATCGACGATGATCCGGGGATCGCCGCTGATGATCTCCATTCGACCGGTCATAGAGACATTAAGAAGGCCGTCTTTACTCTTTTCGTCGTCAAGTTCGTAACCCTGAGCCTTGAGCTTGTCCAGCATCGCAAGGGCAAGTCCGCAGTTAATTGCCTGATGTTCGCCCGGAAGCGGAACACGAAGATGTTCGAATCGGCTTGTCGGAGTTGTCACGCATATCCGCGTATGCGGGCCGTGCTCGCGGGAGGACTCGAATCGATACGAAAAGTCGATGTCCTTACCAGTAATGCTAAGCGGTGCCTTTACGGTTGTCGCATGTTGTTGGATCGCTCGCAGGGCGATCGGATCGTCCTGTACGACGGTTACTACTGGTATACCCTTCTTGATGACCCCGGCCTTTTCTTTCGCGATCTTGTCGATCGTTTTGCCAAGAACATTCTGGTGATCGATACTTATGCTTGTGATACCGATAAGTGCGGGCTCTAAAACATTGGTACTGTCAAGCCGTCCCCCAAGTCCGGTCTCGATGATCGCAAGGTCAACCTGCTTGTCAGCAAAATACATAAAAGACAACGCCGTCATGATCTCGAAGAATGTCGGGCTGTCATCTTTTTTGCCCATCTTTTCAAGCGTACCGTGAATCCGGTTGACAAGACCGAGCATCTCTTTTTCGGTGATCATTTCGCCGTTGATCACGATGCGCTCATGCAGCGTCATAACGTGCGGCGATGTGTAAAGCCCGACGCAATAATCGTTTGCCTCAAGCATCTTGGCAAGCATCGTCGCCGTTGAGCCCTTACCCTTGGTACCGGCGATATGAATCGTCTCGATCTTTTTATGAGGATTGCTAACACCTTTGAGTAATCTTTCCATGCGACTAAGATCAAATGCAGTGGTATTGTAGCGCAGCACCCGCTGCCGCTCGTAGTCTGTCATCCCGAAAATATAACTCATCGCCTTGTCATAAGACCTAAAGGCGTTTTTTCGTTTAACTTTGCCGACTTTGGAGTTTCTGGCTTTTGTCGTTTTCTTAGTTGTCTTATTAGCTGTTGCCATATTCATGCATATCATATCATTTCCTAACCTTCAAGTCAACCCTTTCGCTTTTGTGCCGGCTTTGAAAAACCGTTTCGGGCTGATTTGTTTGTCTGTAAGTTCTTAATAAATAACACTTTACGTTTAAATGTCAAAATAAATAAAATGCACTCTAAAAAAGCTGTCTTATTAGAGATCTACCGCCATATTATAAGTTAACCTTATCTTAAGAGATACTTCGGTGAGTAAAACATCGTTCACAATTTGCATAATCGCTCAATGTTAACCCATTTGGGATAAAATAGCTAAAACTTCTGTCATCTTCGGTAAGATACGTGAAATAGGCGAATAAGTGCCTGGGAAAACTGAAATTTTCTTAATAATTCTTAAAATACTTCCCTAAAAAAACACACATAGTACCATTTTTCTGACGATAGCCGGTGTTTTGGTATCAAATTGGGCTTGGTTCTGCTGTGGAAATCATAAAGAAAATCAAAGATCAAATAGTAAAATGAAAAAAAAGTGTTAAAATAAAATAAGTGCGTTCCGAGCCGATCAAGGAGAGGCGGCGGGTCTGAAAAGCGGCTGTTATGGGGCAGTGAGGGCCGAAAAAAGGCTGGAAATGGTAAAGAGGAGTCGTTTTGTTGCGGGGAAAATGACAGGAAGAACCTATGAAAAAACGTGTGTTTTATGACAAAAAAACACAAAAAAATACAAATGCGCGCACCATAGCGCACCACAGCTACACAAAAGCACACTTTTTGGAAAAAACCTGAGTAGGAAAAAACCCTTAATAGTGGGTTGTTGGGCTGAAAATGCTAATTGGTGCTTGGGGGTCGGGAATGTTAGTAGAGTCAGAAGACCTGAATTGCTAATTATCAATTACGAATTACGAATTACGAATTGTGGAGTCCGGCCGGTGGCCGGGGGCTGATTTATTAAAAGATATTTTTTAGACAGGATTACAGGATGATATTAGCGGTCAGCATTCAGTATTCAGCAGTCAGGAAAAGATATTCCAGCTACGCTGGATTAACAAGCTATATTCATCCACAGAGTCCACAGAGATTCACAGAGAAAAGCTATTTTTAGACAGGATAACAGGAAAGAAAAGGATCTTAAAGAAAGGTTAAAAGATAAAAGCAGATTTTTAGATGGGATCGACAGGAAAAAAGCAGATTCACCATCCGCCAAAGGCGGACCATGTTCCGGCATGAAGAAAAGAAAGAAAAGCTTTTTTAGACAGGATTACAGGATTACTGGATTAAAGAAAAGAGGTTAAAAGATAAAAGCAGATTTTCAGATAGGATCGACAGGAAAAAGAATAGATTCACCCCAGCACTAACCTTGTAAGTGCTGGACTGTCGCTTCGCTCCAGCATGAAGAAAAAGATTGAAAAAAGGGAGGCTGACCTTCGGTCAGTTTTTTACGTAAAATTTTCAGAAAAGGGCTTTTATTGTGGCTATGGATTGTGTATAATTGTGTTGTTGTTTGTATTCAATCTGGAAGTGTTTAGTTCGGAGTTGGGAGTTCGGAGGATCTTAAACTAATGATGTCCGTCACCTGAGGCGTAAACTACGCCTAAAGGCTACGACGCGCTTTCGCTACACTTAAGAGGAGAAGATTTATGAGATTTGGGCAAATCGAAATTATCATAGCGGTTATTATTATAGTGACAAGTTTGGCATCGCCTGTGGGGGCGGGGATTACGTGGTCAGGTGATGTTGACCCATCCGATCCGTCTACCTGGGACTCAAACACATCTGCCTATATCGGCAATACCGGTTATGGTACTATGGATATCACCGGCGGTAGCGATGTCATAGATAAGGTTACCAGTATCGGCACCGAGTCCGGCTCGACAGGCGTCGTTACTGTCAATGGTACAGGTTCGACATGGACCAATAGCAGCGGCCTCCGGCTCGGCGAGCACGGCAACGGTACGCTGGATATCACAGGTGGTGGGGAGGTGAGCAATGGTAATGTCTTTGTCGGCGAATATTCCGGCTCGATGGGCGCCATTACCGTCGATGGTTCCGGCTCGACTTGGAACAGCAGCTACCTCTATGTCGGTGTCAACGGCAATGGCACGCTGAGTATCACTAATGGCGGTATGTTTAGCAATGAATATGATAGCACAATAGGTCACCGGTCTAACTTGTCAAGCACCGTTACTGTCGATGGCTTCGGCTCAACGTGGACGAATAACAGAAACCTCCGTGTTGGCACTTTCAGCAGAGGCACGCTGAGTATCACCGGTGGCGCCACGGTCAGTAATAATTATGGTGGTATCGGCACAGATCCCGGCGGAACGGGCTTGGTTACTGTTGATGGCTTCGGGTCGAGATGGAGTAATAGCGGCAGCCTCCGCATCGGCAACAACGGCGATGGTACGGTAAATGTCATTGGAGGCGGCGAGGTTAGCAGTAATGGGGCTTCCATCGGCTGGGATTCCAACGGGACGGGCGAGGTTACCGTAGATGGTTCCGGCTCGATGTTGACCAGTAGCAGTGATCTCTATGTTGGCCGCGAAGGCAACGGTACGCTTAATATCACCGGTGGCGGGCTAGTGAGCGTCGCAAGAACTTTGGTAATTGATTACAACGGCGGCGATGATAGTTTTATCAATATGTCTACCGGCGGTATGCTGGCATTGTTTGGTGACGGGGGCGACTCATTGATTGAGTTTTTGGAGCTCATCTACGACGGTACGGATGCGATCCGCTATTGGGATGGTTCGGGCTGGGCCGACATCACGGGCGCGACCTTGGGTTTAGATTATACGCTGGAGTATGTAACCCAAGGCGATCTGGCAGGGTATACAATGTTAACGGTTGGTGAGCCTGTGACGATGTATGTTGATGACAGTGCTGAGGGGGCTAATGATGGAACGAGTTGGGAGGATGCTTATAATGAATTTTACGATGCCTTAGATATAGCTCAGTATGGCGATAAGATATTGGTTGCGCAAGGAACATACAAACCGGATACGTCTGGCCTTGACAATCTGCGGGAAGCATCGTTTAGTATGATAAACGGTGTTACGCTTGAAGGCGGTTATGCAGGTTACGGAGCGGATTGTCCTGATGATCGTAATGTTGAACTTTACGAAACGATCCTTAGTGGTGATCTGCTGGGTAATGACATCGTTCTGGATAGCGTCGAGGAGATCATTGTCGATCCAAGCCGGTTAGACAACTGCTACCATGTAGTCACTTGTATAGGAACTAACAACAGAACAGTTATCGACGGATTTACAATCACAGCTGGAAAAGCCGATCTAGGAGAAGACGATTTTGGTCGAGGGGCAGGTCTGTATCATTCAATGGGAAGCCTTACGCTCAAGAATTGTTCGTTTATAGGCAATGTTTCCTCGTCGGAGCACAACAGTTCTGGCGGTGGAGTTTTTTCAGCTGACGCATATCTTGCAATGTTTAACTGCACCTTTGCAAAGAATTATGCCTACACCGGTGGCGGTGCGGCGGCAGGGCTTATGCGTAACAGCGATGACCCGAGCATCGGAGTTCTGTTAGTTGACTGCGAGTTTAGAAATAATTTATCAGGAAGATATGGAGGCGGCATATCCGGCGGTGGTAACTTTACAGCATTGAATTGCAGTTTTATTGAAAACGAGGCAAAGGACGGCGGTGCAATTTTGTCCAATGGGGAAAATTTGAAAATAATCGGATGTGACATCTTAAATAATTCGGCCTCGCGCGGGGGTGGATTGCATGCAAGCAGGAACCTTACGTCAGTGATAAGCAACTGTTTGTTTGCCGGTAACGAAGGTTTTACTTATGGCGGAGCGATGTATCTTAAAGATAACAGCACCGAATTAGAGAATTGCGTATTTTGGGATAACACATCTTTAAGCAGCGGTGCATCGATCTATTCTCATGACGGTAATACAACGCTAACAAATTGTACAGTTGCCTACAATGAAGCAACTAATGGGTTTGCAGGCGGTATTTATGTTTATAATGACGTGTTCAGTGTTCGTAACAGTATCATATGGGGCAATAAATGTCCATCTAACGATGATACCTGTCAGTTGAAAAACCGCTGGTCCGGGAGTATTGAAGTTTCTAATAGCTGCGTTCAGGACTTGGTCATCGATTCTGAAAATCCATCAAATATGGACATCGATCCATTACTTGTTGATATGGAAAATGGCGACTTGCATTTGCTGCCAGATTCGGATTGTATTGATGGCGGCGATAACAGCGTGGTGTCAGATCCCAATGATCTTGACGGTAATGAGCGTATCGTAGACGGTGATGGCGATGGCGAAGCGATCGTTGATATGGGTGCTTATGAGTTTTTTAATCCTAATACAGTTCCGGTTGCTGAGGCAGGGGAAGACGTTGTGTTATCGGCGGATGAAAACTGTATGACGGCAGCAGTGCTTGACGGGTCGGGTTCGACTGATGCAGACGAGGATGAACTTACGTATCGGTGGTACTACGAAGATGAAATGGAACCTTTTGCAGAAGGTATTGAAGTTGAAGCTGAGGTTGGATTAGGATTGCATGAGTTTACTTTGATCGTTAATGACGGGAGCGAAGACTCAGAGCCGGATAGTGTTGTTGTAACGGTTATCGATGATACGGGGCCTGAGTTTAGTGTTGTGATGGAACCTTCGGAGCTCTGGCCGCCCAATAATAAGATGGTGCCGGTCGAGGCTTTGTTTACGGTAAGCGATAATTGCAGCGACGACATCACCGTTGAGCTTATAGAGATTACCAGCAATGAAGGCAGCGATGACGATTATCTCACCGACGATGGGGTTTATCTCCGTGCCGCGCGAAGCGGTGAAAGTGATGGAAGGGTTTATATCCTGACATACCGGGCGGTTGATGAAGCGGGTAACGAATCGCTTGGGCGGGCCTCGGTTTTTGTTCCGCATGATCGCGGGCTGCACTACGGCGGAAAGGCCGGGGATAAAAAGACCTGTTTGTAAATTATCTCGATCTTGCGGCGTTAAGCACAGAGACGGCTGGCGTGGCGTTGTCGGGGAGCGATCTGTTTGAAGCTTTGGTGTTGGTTGCCGAAAACTGGCTTGACCAGGCGGCGTGAATAAGTAATTACGAATGGGTTGTGTTGATTTTCGCATAAAAAAATCCCGGACAGGAGTAACCCGCCCGGGATATATATGAATTAACAGTTTTGGTTAACTGTTAAAATCTTCAAACTCTTTGTCCTCTAAGGGGATAGCGTTCTCGGTTTTAGTTGCAGCGTGGGCCTTCTGGGGCTTGCTGTCAGTTCGTCCGCCGCCTGCTATCTGATGGAATGCAGTGTCCGAGTGCGACGGGTTCCGGGATTTTGTTGCGGTTTTTGACTCCGCGCCGCCGGCGCTTCCGCCTACCAGTGCAGACAGTTGCCCAACGATTGAGTTCATCTGTTCCGCCTGGCCGCTGAGTTCCTCGGAAGCGGAGGCACTTTCCTCGGCGTTGGCAGCGTTGGCCTGGGTGACCTTGTCCATCTGGGCAATGGCTGTGTTGACCTGATCGATACCCTGTGACTGCTCCTTCGATGCAGCGGCGATCTCGCCTACCAGATCGGATGTCTTTGCGATACCTTCTACGATAGTGCCAAGAGTCTTGCCGACCTCTTCTGCGATGTCGACGCCGTTCTTGGAGTTCTTTACAGAATCCTCGATCAACTCCGATGTGTTCTTTGCAGCCTCTGCACTTCTCATAGCGAGGTTACGAACTTCCTCGGCTACGACTGCAAATCCCTTACCGGCTTCGCCCGCACGAGCCGCTTCGACGGCAGCATTCAATGCCAGCAGGTTTGTCTGGAAAGCGATCTCATCGATAACCTTGATGATCTTGGCAGTTTCGTCGGACGACTTCTGGATGTCCTGGATGGCGCCATTCATTCTACCCATCGCATCGTTTCCGCTGTCAGCGGCTTTGCGTGCATCTGTTGCCAGAGTGTTTGCCTGCTGAGCGTTATCGGCATTCTGCTTTGTCTGGCTGGCCATCTCTTCTAAGCTTGAGGATGTCTCTTCAAGACCCGCTGCCTGCTCGGTAGCACCTTCTGCAAGGCTCTGCGAAGAACTTGATACCTGGCCGGCTGCGGAGGTTACCTGGCTCGATCCTTCGGTAAGGCTTGCAATGATTTGCGTAAGAGCCTTAACTATCCCGCGAGCAATGATAAACGCGAGACATGAACCTATAACCAGCGATGCAATGCTGATCGTCATTACCCATATTTTTGCAACATCTGCTGAATATGTGGCATCTAAGCTTACGGCGTCAGCTTCTTCCTCGTTTGTTGCCAGGAATTCATCGACATCTGCCATAAAGGGATCGTAAGCACCTTCAACCGCATCTGCGGCTGTCATAATGTCTTCGTCGGTGCTGTCGGCATTGTCAATTACCTCGATAAAACTTCTACAGCTTGTAACAAAAACATCATGTTCTTCTATCATTTGTTCAAATGTGCTTAACCAGCCAGAATCAACAAGCTCTTGATCGCCCTTGAGCAGTTCTACACCAAGTCCGAATTGCCTGTCAACTTCTTCATCCATAGCTGTAAATTCCTCAAGCTGTGCTTCTTCTTTATGGATAGCATAAAGGCTGACTTGCAGATTCTGGTTGGTGGCTGAAGCGTCTATTGTACTAATACATTT
>JAGLHQ010000153.1 GCA_023143375.1 Planctomycetota bacterium | reverse complement strand
CCCTTGATTGTATGGAAGCCTCTAAAAATAAGATTTATGGATTCGCTGTCTTCAGGGGATGTCTCAAGAGTCAGCAAGCCTGCCTCTGCTGATTCGATATGCTCGCTCGCTTCGGATAAAAAATCGCCTATCAGTTCTATATCGTCCTCTTCAAGAGTCATCTCTTTAAACTTACTCTCAACAGAACTTGCAACTACCGGCTCCAAAACCGCTGTCTCAGGTTGACTCGATGTTTCTTCAACCCCTTTAGCCGCTTCTGATTCAACCGCTTCTAACGGAGTCTCGGAAACAGGCTCCCCGGGAAAGCTAAACTGCATCTGATCGGCAGCAGTGTCTTTGGTTATCTGATCGCCAAGATTCTGCAAAGCTACGATCGTATCGCTTATCATCGCGAGCGATTTTTCAGTCTCTTCGATCTCTTTATTAAGCAATCCCTCGACCAACTCACCGGCATCACTCGTTGCGTCTTTCGTCTTTTCCTTGATCATATCTGGTACTTCGGAAATGCCGTCTACACATGCGCTTATCTCGTCGAGAACATTCTGGAGTTGTTCGATATCTGAAAAATCGCCGGGGCTGGCCATCGTTATTGACGATGCCGCCTTTTGTATCAAAACCGCTAATTTCTCTTGGTTACTCACAATAATAATCCTAAAAACAGTCCTGCGCTTACCAGAATTCATCGGACATATAAACACCGAGGTTAATTACAAATATATAAACAACAAAAAATAATGATTTATAGCAGTATCGGGCTTTTCAACGACCGATAATACTGCAAAAAAAAACCTACCGCGATCTGTATTGTGATATGCTGTGGAAATGTATAAAAAAAATGCCCGCAATATAGATCACGGGCACTTTAAAATGTTTTCGATTGCAGAGACCGATACTATGCCGTGATCGCTCTCCAGCTTTGATTAAGTTCTTCAAGCAAGCCTACAACCTCACGAATCATTTGTGCGTCACATTTAACATTTGCTTTTCCTAAATGACTGTACATGAAATTATATAACGATCTGAGATTTTGAGCTATTTCGCCACCCATCTCCATGTCAAGTACCGTGTTTAGTTCCGTTATTATGTCACGAGCCTTGGTAACATTCTTACCTTTGCTCTCAAAATCGTGGGTTTCGATATCTCGGATTGCCTGCTTCAGGAACTTGATCGCACCGTCGTACAACATCACGATCAGACGACCTTTGTTCTGGGTCATCACGGATGCTTCCTGATATGCACTGAGTCCGTTCATTGTTCTACTCCATTTCCATAGGTTTCCGCCGGACGACCGCCGTTAAGCAGCCGCCCGTCGGGTTATTAACTTGATATGACAGTTAATTATCTAAGCAGTGACAAAGCCATCTGAGGCATTGTGTTTGCCTGACCTAACATTGACACACCAGCCTGAGCCAGTACCTGGTTACGTGTCATCGCTGCCATTTCGGACGCAACGTCAACATCAGATACACGGGACTCCGCAGCCATCACGTTTTCAGCCTGGATATCAAGAACGCTGCCGGTACTTTCCAGCCTGTTCATATAATAACCAAAGCTCGCTCGTGCACTGTCTTTTGCCTTAATAGCTGTATTTACAGTACTAAGGGCTGCCTGTGCATCGGTAGCTGTGTCAATAGATGCTCCGCTAACAGCAAGACCTGATGTTCCTGTGGTCACGTCAACATTGTTGACATCAAT
>JAGLHQ010000152.1 GCA_023143375.1 Planctomycetota bacterium | reverse complement strand
GAGGCACTGTCTAACATAGTAATACTGTTAAACTCGGTACGTGTGGCAATACGATCGATCTCTTCTCGCATCTGAACAAACTCATTGTTCATGATGTTACGCTGCTGGGTCGAGTAAGAACCGGTTGATGCTTGCTCTGCCAACTCTTTCATTCGAACCAGTGCGTCATCAATAGCCTGCATGGCACCTTCCATGGTCTGCAGCATACTGATACCATCCTGTGCGTTTCGTGATCCCTGTTTGATAACAGCGATATCGGCACGCATCAATTCTCGGACAGCCAGGCCAGCCGCATCATCCTTCGCAGAATTGATTCGCAGACCTGAGGACAAACGTTCGATAGACTTAGATAGAGAATCATAACTAATTCCCAACATCCTCGCAGCGTTATCCGCCATAATGTTACTCTTGATTGCTAACATGTTCCAAACTCCTTAAATAAAATGAAATTGCCCCTGTCAGAGCCTTCCTTTACATAAATTTTAAAAGAATACCGGCAAATACACGCTCCGGCTTCAATACATTTGCAATTATCGTCAAAATACACACACACTTGAGAGGTTAATTTAGGGAATATAGCGAACTAGGGCTAAGGACCGATAGTCGTTTAAACCAAGGCTCCAAATCACCGATTATGGCAAAATAAAAATTATGAAAAAAATGAAAATTCTCTCCTCAAAGCATGACAATCTGCACCATGCATCACTAAAAAACGCCTTAACGTCCCATAATCGCCGATATCGCAAAAACATCATCCCATCATAAAAAAACACTGTTCCCATAAAGATCGTTCCATATCAGTTTCTTAATTCCTTCCTTTTAGTTCCTTCCGGAAATAAAGAAAACTTGATAGTTCAAGTTGATTTTAGTAAGATTATTGGCATCGAAAGGGCTGAATTGTGTTATTGAACTGTATAAATGAGAAATGTAAGACCCCTGCCGGCTTTTGGTCATTGGGCTGGGTTTTCACTATTTTGATGTTTGTTTTGATCGGTAACCCTGCAAGCATTTACGCAGCCGAGGTAACTCCGGACCAATTGGAGTTTCGGCGGCAGGATTACGAATACAAATAATTTATCTTTTTTGGGAGTATTCTTATGGATCGACGTAAATTTATTGCTTCAAGTGTTGCCGCCGGTGTTTTGGCTGGTTGCGATCTCGGATTAACATCCGGCTCGAAAGTTTTGGCAGCACCTGCCAGGGATGTCTTTAGGCTTAAATATGCCCCTTCACTCGGTAGCTTCCGCCACCATGCCGGTGATGA
>JAGLHQ010000151.1 GCA_023143375.1 Planctomycetota bacterium | reverse complement strand
TCATGAACAAAGGCCTCGAAACTGCCAAGCGAACCGGTGCAAAGTGGGCTCTTGTTGTGCCGGGGCGTTATAGCCAGCGGAACGAATGGGGATACCAGACCGCTAACGTGATCGATAACCTTAAATATTGTGCTGATATATGCGAAAAAGCGGGGCTTGTCATAGTTCTCGAACCGCTGAATCCACATGACCATCCGGGCCTGTTTTTGACTAAGATGCCGCAGGCATATCAGATATGCAAGTCGGTCAACAGCCCGTGTTGTAAGATCGTTTGCGATCTATATCACCAGCAGATCACCGAAGGAAATTTAATTCCGAATATAGACCGCACATGGAGTGAAATTGCGGCGTTCCATCTTGGCGATAATCCCGGAAGAAAAGAACCGGGAACCGGAGAGATAAATTATAAAAATATTTTTAAACACCTGCATAAAAAAAAATACCAGGGAGTCCTTTGCATGGAACACGGAAACAGTATAAAAGGTAAAGAAGGTGAAAAGGCTTTGATCGAAGCCTATCGCACATGCGACAGCTTCTAAATCATAGCGAGGCGTTTCGATGAATAGAAGTTTTAATGATGGAAAATATTATTAAAATATCTGTTGAGGCCATGATTTTGGGGAGGCTACATGGAAAGTCTTGGTTTAATACTTTTTGAGAAGGATAACAATTATGAAAAGAACTCTGGTGTTTTGTGTTTTGTCGCTGTTAACTATTACAGGCATCCTTGGATGTTTATCTCAGACTGTACAACCAGGTAGTGCTGCATATCAGACTACAGGCATTAAGATCGGTGAAGTGACAAGCAGCAGCGCGATAATATGGACGCGCCTTACAGCCAACACCCAGCGTATAGGCAAAGAAGCCGGCATGCCCGAAGTCGTTTATCTTAATACAAAAACCGGCAAATACGAAAAGATGCGCGGGCGTCCCAATGCCGCTCCGAAAGTTATATTCCCCCGGGGCAAAACCGTAAGTACCATAGAAGGCGCGGTACCCGGAGTCGCAGGCAAAGTCAGGGTTCTTTACAAAACGCCCTCCGAATCCAATTGGCAGAAAACCCCCTGGCAGAATGTCGATGCAGAACATGACTACACCAAACAGGTACATCTAAAAGGGCTTCAGCCCAAAACAACCTACCGGATACGCTCCGAGTCAAACTCGGGAAATGTTGTTGAAGGCATGTTCCGCACCGCTCCTCGTGCCGATCAGGAATCACGAGTTTCGTTCACCGTTTCTACCGGGCAGGCATACAATGACATGGACTCGCCCGAAGGCTTTAAAATCTATCCGACCATGCTAAAACTCGATCCGGATTTCTTCGTTCACACCGGCGATATTTTATACTACGACAAACGCGCAAAGAATATTGATCTTGCACGATGGCATTGGCAGCGAACATACAGCCTGCCTACCAATGTCGAGTTTCATCGGCAAGTCGCTTCGTATTTCATGAAGGACGATCATGACACGTTGATGGACGACGCCTGGCCAACGAAGGATACCAAATACATGGGAGACTTCACGTTTGAACAGGGCGTAAAGCTGTTCCCCGAACAGGTGCCGATGGGCGACAAAACTTATCGCACTGTCCGCTGGGGTAAGGACCTTCAAGTTTGGTTTGTCGAAGGCCGTGACTTCCGTTCGCCCAACAATATGCCCGACGGCCCCAAGAAGTCGATCTGGGGAAAAAAACAGCTAAATTGGTTTATTAATACCACCCAGGCATCCGATGCCACCTTCCGCATCTTGATAACTCCGACACCAATCCTTGGTCCCGATCGCCCCAAAAAGGCGGACAACCATGCGAACAAGGCATTTCAGCATGAAGGTGACAGGCTGCGATCCTTTATCGCAACACAGAATAACATGTTGATCATTTGCGGCGACCGACATTGGCAATATGTGTCAGTGGACCCGAAAGGGAACAGAGAATACTCATGCGGGCCGGCTTCCGACTCACATGCAGGCGGGTTCCGCAAAGAAGATCGTACTCAGATGCATCGCTATTTTAATGTAAAGGGAGGGTTCCTTTCAGTTGCTGTCGAACGTACTGACAGCCAGATCCGGGCTGTCTTGACTCACCACGGCGTGGATGGAACGGTCTACAACAAGGACATTGTTAAGGCAGTTGACAGGGGCGACATATTACATCGGGGGAAAATTTAAGAAACTATGAAAGCCAGATGCTCGGAGGCTAATATGTTATAATCGCCTCCACGTGGTCGTCGCTGAAACGCCACAAAATTTATTGACGTAAATTTAATAAGGAGCATCCGGCCATGAAAACTATTTTAGCAATCGATCTGGGCAAACCTCCATATATCCTGTTAAACCGAAACCTTTATTTATTCCTCAAAATATATACCACGACAACTATACTCATATCAGTTACCGCATGAGACAACAGCGGAACTATCAAACCTTCAAACTTAGACGCCAAATATCTCCATATATATGCAGTTGCGACAATGACAATAAATGCTATCACCAACCAGTACCATTTAATAAACCATGCTAAAACAAAAATGTGATATCCGGCGAATGCAAGATCCGTCCATGATAAATATTCGTCACCGCATTTGAGATAGTTTCGCCAATACAGTTCCTCTACTAGCGGTTGTACCGTCGAAAAATATATCATAAAAAGAAACCATGAAGTTCCATGTAATCCAAAATTAACCAACACTGAATTCAAAGGGGCACCCTCTAGCTGCATATGCCCCCAGAAGAAATAGATAATCGGGAAAACCATTACAGACATCGCAACGCCAACGACAGCCATTATAGGGTCCCAGCCGGTACAAACACTTTTTAACAAACCATTTCTATCCCCATAAATTAAAAACACTATTATACCAAAGTGATAAAGCCCGATAGCAACCCAGGCATTCTGCAAAATGTAAAGACCGATCAAGACCGCAATATAAGGCGTCAAAGCTGAGATTAGTTTTAATCGTGCGGGTTTCATCTTCTTCCCCAAAAAAGTGCACTCAACATCAACCCTTCGGCTGACTACCCTTAAAATCTTTCACCGAACAGACTATTGAGGTATCGCTGCGATCTTAGCTGACAGTAACAATATATGCAAGGCTTTTAATCTAAAAACCATTCCGCATTATACAACATTGCAAAAACCATCAACAAAACTTCTGCGTTTCCACGTCGCAGATAAGCTCATAAAAGCAACTGTAAGAGCGGAAAGAAGAAACAACTATGTTAAACTTGCAGCGATAGATGCGACCGGTTTCGATTCGGGTTATGTCAGCAGATATTTTAGAAAGTTTTGTTGTACTCGCAGGATTCACCATCGTCGCATTGAGCCGGGTAAGCCGCAACAGAACAGTTACGTCGAGCCTTTTAAACCGCAGCTATCGCGAGGACATTTTGGATATGTACGCTTTTATGAACTTGCAACAGGTCAGAGAACTGACAAGCGAATGGCTGATCGAATACAATTATGATCGCGGGCATGACTCGCTACGCGGTAAAAGTCCGATTGAGTATGCCCGCTGTTTTCCCCCTTTCACCCCTGCGGTTCTGAGTGAAGGGCCAAAAGGGGGAACAGCTAAGTAACTGTGAGACTCTCCAATTATAACTGTTCAAAGAATGGGGTATTGACAGTGTCCCGCCACCCGCTGTTTTGCTGCGTGGCAAAAACCTTACCCTTCAATCTTAACTCAAGTGTTTTCAATCACTTACGCCCCTGTCTTGCGATGAATAAGCTGTCAGACGTTTTCATAACATAATAATTTTCTTGACAGATTTGAACAAAGATGATACTATGTGAGTATGTAGTCACATAATTGAGTACAGGAGATGAAATGATAAAACAGAATAAGTTGTTTTTGTATGAAAAACAGGCAGAGATCGCCAAGGCGATAGCCCAGCCTTACAGAATTGCAATTGTTGACTTCCTCAAAGATGGAGAACAGTGTGTCTGTGATATTGCTGAGCACATCGGAGCTGGACGTTCGAATGTATCTCGTCATTTGTCCGTTATGGTCTCAGCGGGCATACTCGAATACCGTAAGGATGGATTGAAAGTAATATACTCACTTAAGACGCCGTGCATACTTGGTTTCTTTGAATGTATTACAAACTGCCTGAAAGAGCAGGCAAAGGAAAATCAAAAACTTTTTAAGGCGATCTAGCCAAAGGAGTCAATATGGACTGGAAAAAAGAGTGGAAAAAGTTGGCAACGATCATCATCGTGTTTCTTGCATGTTTCTATATGCCGGTTGGCAATAAGCGTTTTGACAATGCCATCATGGAATCAATCCATCTGGTCAAGTGGTATGCTCAGGAACATGTATTGTTATGTCTGATCCCGGCCTTTTTCATTGCCGGTGCAATAGCTGTTTTTGTCAGCCAGGCATCTGTTATGAAATATCTTGGTGCAAAGGCCAACAAAGTCCTGGCGTATGCAGTAGCTTCGGTTTCAGGTTCAATACTAGCGGTTTGTTCCTGTACCATCTTGCCACTTTTTGCAGGCATTTATAAAATGGGAGCAGGCCTTGGGCCAGCATCCGCTTTCCTTTATTCCGGTCCTGCGATCAATATACTTGCCATAATCCTTACGGCTCGAATACTCGGTTTGCAACTGGGTATCGCCCGTGCGATTGGTGCTATAAGTTTCAGTGTCGTCATCGGTTTGATCATGCATTTCATATACCGAAAGGAAGAACTGGAAAAGGCAAACAGTCAAATGGCAATGCCCGAGCCAGAAGTAGCAAGACCACTGTGGCAGAATGCTGCTTTTTTTGCAGTCATGGTCGGTGTTCTAGTTTTTGCGAATTGGGGTTCACCAAATGATTTCAATTTTAAGACAACCGATGGGACTGTGATTAGAGCGGCTGTTCTAAAGGCCCCGGAGCATAGCGATACAGTTTCAGGCTCATATACGGTAAAACTTTTGGAAGGCCAGAAAAAAGGTCAAGAGATAGAGATCCCAGTTGGATCAGTCATCGAAAAAACACCTGTTGCCAGTACATGGACAACAATCTGGAGTCACAAATGGATTATCGCAAGTGTCTTTGGTGTCTCTTTAGGTGTAATTCTAGTTATTTGGTTTTCGATCCCATGGTGGAAGATCGTTGTAACGGCAATTCCTACAGCAACGTTGGCATTTATTCTTCCAATGAATGGGATGATGGTAATGCTTCCATTTACTGCTGCTGTGATAGGGCTTTCCTGGGCAACCAGCACTACTAAAGGCGAAGCAGAGGAGTGGTTCAGTTCGACCTGGGGTTTTGCTAAACAGATTTTGCCTTTATTATTCTTTGGAGTCATTATTGCCGGTGCCTTGCTTGGCAGACCTGGACAGGAAGGTCTTATCCCATCTGAATGGGTCGCTAAGGCAGTCGGCGGCAATTCGTTGTGGGCAAATTTATTTGCCTCTGTAGCCGGAGCGTTTATGTATTTTGCAACGCTGACCGAAGTACCCATCTTACAGGGATTGCTTGGGGCTGGCATGGGTAAAGGTCCGGCACTTGCCCTATTGCTTGCAGGGCCAGCATTGAGCCTTCCTAACATGCTGGTCATTCGAAGTGTCATGGGAACTCAAAAAACAGTAGTGTTCGTATCGCTTGTTATTGTAATGGCTACAATTTCAGGAATACTATTTGGAACGTTTTTTTAATGGAGATAATGAAATGAAAAAGATACAAGTACTCGGAACAGGATGTCCCAAATGTAAGAAGTTGGCGGAAAACGCTGAAGCAGCCGCAAAAGAGCTTGGGATTGAATACGAACTTGAAAAAGTAACTCAGATAAGCGACATAATGAAGATGGGCGTGATGATGACGCCGGCTCTTACAATCGACGGTGAAGTGAAATCGACTGGCAAACTGCTTTCGTCAGACAATATTAAAAAGATGCTTGGTTAATCTTGAAATATAGTTTTTTAAAAAAAAGGGATAATTATGAGTACGGAAAAATCGTGCGAATGCAGTGGTGGGCCAAAATTGATCTTTGCGTGCAGCGGTGCAGCTGATGTCGGTGCTATCGCAGACCAGGCAGCTCGAAAGATGGCAAAAGAAGGCGTTGGTAAAATGTTTTGTCTTGCCGGTATCGGTGGACGGATCAGTGGCATTATGAAAACAACTGAATCAGCGGAAAGTATTTTAGCTATTGACGGCTGTCCTTTGGACTGTGTTAAAAACAGTCTTCAGCAGGCAGGATTCAATCAATTTGAACACTTGCAGCTTGCAGATTTAGGTCTGGAAAAATGCAGCAGTCAGGTTACAGAAGAAAACATCGGCAAGGTCGCTGCCAAAGGCAAAGAGATGATGTCGTAAAAAAACCAAAGAGATACTATGGCAAAAATAGTAATTTCAATAGCCTGTTCTGTGCAGGTGCTAATGGTCTCCGGAAATAAAAACTAAAGGAGTCTCTTTTATGAATAAGGCAACAAAAATTATAATCGTTATTGCCCTGATTGCAGTGGTAGGCATAGTGATCGCCATCAAGCAGCAGGAGAAAAACTCAGCTTCAACACAACCTGTGTCAACAAGCTCAAATACAGTTACTATTGCAGAAAATGTTGCTGTTGACTCAAAGGACGCACCCAAAACAGAAAATCTGCCGCAGATGATCGATCTGGGAGCCGGAAAGTGCGTTCCTTGCAAACTGATGAAACCGATCCTTGATGAGTTGAAACGAGACTATAAAGAACAGTTTAAAGTTACATTTATCGATGTATGGGAAAACCCAGAAGAGGCAAGAAAATATAAAATAAATCTTATCCCTACACAGATATTTTATGATGCTTCGGGGAAAGAACTTTCACGACATGAAGGATTCTTTTCAAAAGAGGACATACTGGGTAAATGGAAAGAATTGAATATTGATGTACAAAGGAAAGGGCAATAAAATGCAGGAGTTATTTACGCAATTGACCCGGGCCGTAGAAGGCACATGGTCTATAGCCATAGCAGCTTCTTTTGTGTGGGGCGTTTTGAGTATTCTGCTTAGCCCATGTCACCTTGCAAGTATTCCTTTGATCGTTGGATTCATTGACGAGCAAGGAAGGATATCTACTAAAAGGGCTTTTGGGATATCAACTGTCTTTGCTGTAGGTATCCTGATAACTATTGCAGGTATTGGGGCGATTACCGCTGCGGCTGGCAGGATGATGGGGGATGTCGGAAAATATGGCAATTACTTCGTGGCTCTGATATTTTTTGTAGTCGGACTTCATCTTCTCGGTGTGATCCCGATGCCATGGTCAGGGCCTGGGCAAGTAGGCATCAAACGAAAAGGGATGCTTGCATCGTTTATCTTGGGGCTGGTTTTCGGAATTGCTTTAGGGCCTTGCACTTTTGCATACATGGCTCCGATGCTGGGTGTTACTTTTAAACTGGCTTCGACTAATCTTGCCTACGGAATATTATT
>JAGLHQ010000150.1 GCA_023143375.1 Planctomycetota bacterium | reverse complement strand
ATGTGTCTATCTAGTCATGACCCATTTTTCCATTTCAAATCCTTTCTTTTGAAAAGCCCAGCCGCCAGACCGGTTCTTCACCTATATAATATTCACTCCCCAAACTGCGGCAGCTTATCCATATACTTTTCCGGATCCTTAAGGAAAATATCTTCGCAACCCGGGCAGCAGAAATAAACTTTCTTGCCTTTATATTCGACAAATATATCCTTATTGATCGCCCCGCCCATAACCGGGCAAACCGTCTGCTCGCCATGATCGTGCATCGGTTGCATCTGAATGCCGGCCGGATTCATCATGCTCGGCTTGGCCTGTATCTGCATCGCAGAATCTATCTTAAAGTTACCCTTGGTAACTACGACCTCGCCCTCAGCAAGTCCGCTTTCGACAAGGTAGTACTCTCCCGCACGCGGGCCAAGTGTGACCTCTCGCCCTTCGTAAGTCGGCTGTTCCGTACCAGGCAGTTGAACATAAACAACCGCACGTTTTCCCGTGACCAAAGGTGCCGACGCCGGAATAACCAAAGGGGCCTCGTCGTTTGCCGGGCTAACATATCCAAGCGATTCTGGCGTCACAAGCGCCATCTGGCAGATCGAACATTCGCCAGGAACGTCTTCCACTATCTCAGTATGCATCGGGCATATCCATTTCCCGGCAAGATCGGCATCAATTGCTTTGCCGCCGCTCGCCAGAACCGGGCTAAGCACTGCCCTAACGAACATTTCAGGCTTCAGCTTACCGCCAGGGTTTGCAATATTAACACGAAGCTTAAACGTCCGCGTCTTTTCGTTCAGCATCGGATCGATAAAACTTAGCCTGCCCCCGAACGTCTCACCGGGATAAGCGTCTGTTGTAAACTCAACCTTCTGGCCGTAGCGAACCCACATCATATCCGATTCGTAAGCGTCAAGCATAACCCACAACTGCGACAAGTCGGCGATAGTATATATCTGCGTCCCAGTCTCTACGTACATACCTTCCGTAGCATTTTTATGAATAACGATACCGCCGATAGGAGCATTGATCGTCAGGTTTTGCACGGGCTCTTCGCTCTGCTCGATCTTTTTTATCTGATCGGCGTCAAGACCCAGCAGTTTTAGTTTTTCCCTCGTTGCATTAAGCGTTGAATGGATCGACTGGCTAACATACTCGCTGCTGGTCTTTTTCATCGACTTTGCCGACTTGACCGCCTGCAGCAGTTCTGCCTGTGCGCTGAAAAGCTCAGGGCTGTACATCTCGACTAGATGGTCGCCCTTGTTAACGGTCATCCCCGTATAATCTGCGAACAACCGTTCGATCCGACCCGGCACCCACGCCGTGATATATTTGACACGCGTTTCGTCGTATGCGATCTTGCCGACCATTCGGATTTGCGAGGTAACGAATTTCCGCTCAACTACCGACGTCTCGATCTGCATCAGCTTTTTCGCAGCCTCGCTAAACTCGATCTGACGCTCAAGGACATTTGACGACTCAAGCGGGATAAGATCCATTCCGCATATAGGGCACGCACCAGGCTCATCCTGCCTCACCTGAGGATCCATCGAACACGTCCAGATCGTCGCCGCCGCCGAGGTTTGTGATGAATTGCCCACTTGGCTCTCACGGGCAGGACGCGACCGATACCCGGCGATAAATACAATGATCATCAGAATCGCGATCTTAGTACGCTTGTCACGCAAAAACGTGTTTACTTGCCGTTTCGTCATCTCATCTGCCTTAAATCCCTACTTATTATACCAATCTAATGGGATTTTAGCCTAATAATATCTCCATACCACCCAATTATCGGCAAAAAAAGTGATTTACTTAATATTTAAACGCTGTAAAGCAAATAATCCAAAAGACTTACGAAAATAATAAAATGGAAAAATTTTCCGCCACGTATCCCCAAAAGTCATTCCTGTTAAGCCATAAAACCGGTACTTTATTCATAAGCATGTTTTACACTTAGACAATCAAAACTCACCCTCATCATAAACTGACTTTAGCTCAGTACCGCCAGACGGCTGCCCGCCATACGCTAAACGCTGCCCGTTAATATATGTAGGGATTTAAGAACGACAAAATCAGGAACTCCCCTATGTATTAAATTCCAGCAAGCGTTAACATTACACTTGTTATTTGATAAATGATTTCGCTCTTTGATTTTAAAATTCGCGTCCTTGACCGAATGTAATAATTCCCAAAATCCCATATCCTTCTGCGGCCACTCCCGATGGGAAATCAATTCTCATCGGGAGTGGATTTTTGTAAAATCAAATTCGTAACCACTCAACTTGCCGTAGGATGTGCTTTCCCGTAACGTCGTAGCTCACAGAGCGAAAACGTCAGCCGAAACCGTTTTAAACATTAGCTTTTAGTTATTCGAATTTGTTTCGGATTTCAATCTATGAACTATTAACTAAATACTATCACATTTTTACATTTACAGATTTTTTTTTCATGCTAAAATAACATCTTAGATTTTCTAAAAGCCACACAAAGGATTGAATATATGCCAACGACGGCGTTAGAGCTTAACGGACAATGGGAGTTTAGAGAGTACCCGCGCCACGCCCGGCGTATGCGAGACCTCCACGGCGACGGCTGGATGCCCGCAAAAGTCCCGTCGTCCATCTACACCTCGCTGGTAGATGCAGGCCGCATCGACAAAACCGATCTATACACCAACCCGGAAAACTACCGCGACATCTCAGACAAACCATGGATATACAAAAAAACTTTCGACGTAACCGATAACCTCCTTGCCTCCGACCGCATCGACCTTATCTTCGACGGCCTTGACACCGCAACCCAAATATGGCTAAACGATAAACTCGTAGCCAAAACAGAGAACATGTTTATCGCCCACCGCTTCGACGTCACAAAACTGATAAAACCAAAAGGCAACACCCTGCTCGTAAAATTCAGCCCAGCCGCCGAACACGCCACACAGCTAATGAAACGTTATGGACGGTTAAGCAACATCCACGGCTCTCCCGAAAGAGCATACATACGCAAGGCACAGTACCAGTTCGGATGGGATTTTTGCCCGCCGCTGCCGGGATGCGGAATATGGCGGCAAGTCCGTCTCGAAGGGATCGGCAAGGCACGCATAGAAGACATACACATAAGAACCGTAGACTGCACGCAGCAACACGCAGACATCAAAGTGGACCTGAAAGTAGACTCCATCGCACGCACTCCGTTTGTCTGCAGCATGGCGATCTCCGACGGCCAAAACAGCATAACACACACCTTCGGCATACACCCACACCACGACAGGCAATCGACCGTAATACGCATAGACAATCCAAAGCTATGGAACCCCGCAGGCTATGGCGAGCAAAACATGTACAAACTTTCCATACAACTGGCATCCGACGATCAGGTCATCGACTCCGCACAAAAACAGTTCGCCATAAGAACCGTAAAGCTAAACCGCGAAAAAGACAAAAAAGGCTCCGATTTCCAGTTCGAGATCAACAACCGCCCCGTCTACATTAAAGGCGCAAGCTGGATACCGGCGTCAATGTTCCCCGGCGACGCAACCGAACAACAATACAAGGATCTCCTAACAAAAGCAGCCGACGCAAATATTAACATGCTCAGAGTCTGGGGAGGCGGATACTACGAAGACAAAATATTTTATGACACATGCGATACGCTCGGCATAATGGTATGGCAGGAATTCATGTTCGCAGAGGCCTACTACCCCGACAGAACCTTTTTCACCGACCAGATAAAGCAGGAAGCCGAAGCTGTGATAAAACAACTGCGAAGTCACCCGTCACTGGTAATCTGGTGCGGCAACAGCAATATCGACCATGACCACGCCACCGGAAAATATGGGAAAGGTAAAAAGTTTTACGGAAAAAACATCTACCACAAAATACTCCCGTCCATAATAAACGAGCTCGACCCGGACATCGACTACATACCAGGGACACCCTTTGGCACCGTAAAGAACATAAACGACCCTTACGACGGGACTTTCCACCAACAGTTATGGGAACAAAACGCCCCGACAAGGGATCTTATATGCCTGCCGGATCACACACCCCGTTTTGTCGCCCAATTCGGCTTTCAGTCCGCCCCGTCCATTGAAACCATAAAAACATTCTGCCATGGAAACCGGCTTAAACCGGCTTCGCAGACGTTCCAAAAACACAACTATCAGCTTGACGGAAATGAAAGGATCGCACGCTACGCTTCCGAGCTTTTCCCGCCCGCCGCCGACATCTCCGAACACTGCTATACCACCCAGTTAACACAGGCACGCGCCGCAAAAAAATACATCGAGCACCTCCGAGCAAACAACCGCACAAATCGAGGAGTTATGATCTGGAACTACAACGACCCATGGCCGGCTTCGAGTGCTTCGTGCATCGACCAACTTGCATACGAAAAAGCGATCTGTTTTTATGCCAAAAGATTTTTCGCACCGGTCATCGTTACACCCATAGGCATCGACCAGCAATTCGACAATGCGGCTCCGCTACCCCTAACACCGAACGCTGTTGTAATTGTGAATGATTCGACAAAGGCGGTCACCGGTTCGCTCAGTTGCATACTTTACGATTTCAACGGCAACATTATTGACAGCATCGTCGCACCCGTAGCGACCGGTAGTTGTGGAGTTTCAGGAGCGTTCAAATTGCCAAGAGCCATCGCTAAACCGCAAGAACCGCAAGAATGCTTCCTGCATCTGCGCCTGGAAAATGACGATCAAATATTCGCCGAAAACCTGTTAACCTACTTACCCGACAAGTTCGTTAACTTGCCAAAGCCACACCTAAACAGACGGGTAACCGCAATATCGGATACGCAGTTTGAACTGAAAATTAATTCGGAAAAGTTCGTAAGGGATCTGCAAGTCCTATGCGACCCGATCTGTAAAGCGGCGGACAACTTTATAGACATCCTGCCAAACCGTCAATATCGTTTGATCCTCGAATCCTGCAAACCCGTCGGCCCAAAACAGCTAAAAGTCAAATTCAGATCCGTAGGCCGCGCCTTTTACTAACGGTCAACTTGCCCGTTAATAACCACCCGGACCCATCATCATCATCGGATCTATATACGTCTCCATCATGCCGCCCATACCACCGGGAGAAGAAGTCCGTCTTTGACCACTCCTGTCGACGCCACCCTGCCCGCGGTTATAAAAAACCTTCACCTTCTCGCCTTCGGATTGTTTCACTCTGTTGAATTCCTTTTGAATATCTTTGGGCCAGTTCTTGTTCTTAACTGCCAGATGTTTGATAGTCTCGCCGTCTTCCGTATAAAGCAAATCTGTATAACCATTCATCTTCAGCACAGTCGCACCGCTCCAGACATTCGCATGAACAATATCGACAACAACTGCATCCGCAGTAAAATCGATCTCACGTTTCGTAGAGTCCGCATCGCCAGGCTTACGCTTTGTAAGATCTTCACCGAACACTGATGAGACAGTCTCATCTTTGGCAATTTCCTTTTCGACGGAATGTCCTATCGTCTGGCCTGCCCTTACGGTAAAATCATGAGATTCCCATTTACCGTGATAATATTTCGCAACCTTAAGCCGGACAGCATCGTCGTCGTCCTTTGCCAACTCAAGCGGGAACAGATGCATCATCTCAGGGATATGCACAAGTTCGGTAACATCGGAAAATTCGGTCCACAAAACCACCTGATCTTCCAGAAACTCTTGTGCCTTAGTGAACCAGTTCTTGCCGGCGATCGGATTAAAGGCGCCAAGCCGGATGCGATATTGATATGTATTACCAGGTTCGACCGTATCGTCATGCGCCCAGAAGATAAGCGGATCTTTCATACTGGAAAGCTTCGTATCTTCTTCAAGCAAACGAACTTCAAACTCTTCGAAAACCTTAGAAATGCTGTTCTCTTCTTTTTTGGGCTTCTTGCTTCTGCTATCTGTTCCCCTTTTATTTCTATCACGTTGGGACGTACGCCGGGTGCTTTGCTGCCCTCTGGTTCGACTGCCGCCGCCCATTGGACCCATCATGCCGCCCATACCACCGCCGCCCATACCGACTTTTTGGGCTTGTTTAGCTTCCATGGCAAGCTTTTTCTGTTCGATCTTCAAACGTTTTGCTTCGCCTCGTTCCTTCTTCAACAATAAAGAAAGTTCCTCATGATATTCCGGGGGAAGCCACTCGTCGGCGTTTGTTGCAAACTCATAAGCTTCCGGCTGAAGCAATCCCTTCTGCATCTCAAACTCACGGAAACGATCCAGCGTAAACTCAATACCGTATTTAAGATCGACCGCACTTTCAGGTACATCCAGTAAAGAGCTTAAATCGTCGATCTTGGTGCGGGACACCTTCGTCCATTGGCTCCAGTTACCGTTGCTAAGCTGCTTGCGACGTTGAAGATCGACGCCGGCGAAAACAGGCGCGGCAAGCTGATCGTCACGCCAGTCGCCTCGTACCCTGTTACCGGAAAAACTGTTACCAAAGTTTCTGTAAAGGCCGACAATATCGAAAGACGCCTGAACTGTAACAAAATCGATATCACCTAGTTCGGTAGGGGCCGACACGTAAGACGTTTCCACATCGACCTTTTCGGTCGGAACATGCGCTACCGTACGAATGGCATTGACCATCGGAGAAAGCACTAAACCGACCTGAGGTATTTCATATATACGATCATCTGCTTGGATACGGGCACCGTGAGAGGGAAGCGGATAGTAAACATTGTTCGATATCCCCTCTATCGGACATTCCAATGTCGCACAGAACTCCTTTACATAGCTCTGATCGTAAGAACGGGGTTCGACTGGTTCATCGAGTCTTACCTGAATATCCACAACTTGTTGTTTAATGTATTGATCGATCTGGCCGGGACTGTATTTCTTACCGCCATACTCGACTGAATGAGGACCGGACAGAACAAGAAGCCATAGCATCACCAGTGATAAAACGATCGAAACACCGAGAACTATCTTCTCAATATACAACTCTAAAAAATTACCTTTTTTCCTGATCATTTAAACTATCCCAAAAATGTTAGCAATTAAAACGCCAAGGGTGCTAAAGTATTAGATTTCCAACCTGAGGCTTCTTTTCACCCTGACCGAGCAAATCTTTGATAGATACCGGTTTTAAGGAATCGTAACCCGTACGATCGAAAACATATTCGCATACAAAGAAAAGGGAGGCAACTCCATCGTCACCGTATCGATAATCCTCATGCGATTTACTTCCGCGATCGAGGGGCCGCATCTCCTGCATTAGAACTGTTATCTGATTATGCATAGCTGTCTTTAACGCACCGTCCGCCGCGAAACCCTCGCGATACTGGTGTTCCTTTTCGCTGCAAAGTTCCTGGATAAAAGGTATCATCATTTTGGCATTGATAACAACACCGAAACTAAAATGTAACACATCATATTTATCGCCGGTTTTT
>JAGLHQ010000015.1 GCA_023143375.1 Planctomycetota bacterium | reverse complement strand
GGGATCAGAAAACCGTGCGACCAACTGCTGTCAGTTACCCAACGCCAAACGGTCCGATCGATCTCGCTGCGGAAAAAAAACCATAACAGAAAGGATATTAAGCCGATCTTGACATAAGCGTGCGCACCAAGACTGCGCCACTTCGGATCGTCCTGATCGCTTTGCTCCTTAGTATTTGAAAGAGACACATTGTTTTGACTCATAATATTACGTTGCTTTTACTTTTAGAAAAAATCCACAACATTGATAATGGAATCGTTAAAATCCTCACCGCCAAAGTGCTTGCTGTAACTGAAACTATAAGTAGCCCGGAAACCACTTCTCAAAACCATAAGATACCTTGAGATTATATGGGTTCCAACATTGATCTGGTCATTGGGCTTAATGAAAAAGTCGGGCTGCAAACCCTTGGCGATCTTGTCAAGATCAACCATCACGATCTCTTCTTTGTTGCGACCTATCCGACGGATGATTTCGACCTTCTTCGGCCACGCCAGGGCGTTGAGTCCGCCTGCTGAAGCAATTGCCATTTTTAATGTTATTGGCAGCCCCGTCAGATTGATGGCACCGCCCCGGTTGACATTACCGCTTACCCAGAAATACCCGATGCTGTCCATCGGAATCGTGATCGAATCGCCGGGGCGGACTACTATATTATATTTCGGATCTCCGCCTAGTAATTTATCTACAGGAATTTTAATTACACGTATTTGTTTGCCTGCCGTGCCTATTTGATCCCAGCCGTACTCCTCGGTATCTAAAACCTCTTTTGCGGCAAAACCGTTTTTTCGCTCAATTGGATCGACAACTGCTAATCGCTTGCCAACACGTATTGGCGTCCATTTGCCATCTTCAAATACCCACTCGACTCTTCCATCAGGTTCTTGGTTCTGTGAAACAGCGAGACCGGCATCAAGCATACCGGAAGGGTCCGCCAGCTTTTCAAGATCTGTTTCCATCTCGGAAGAGGTAATAACAACGCCATCGCTTAAGCTTCCGCGATTATAAGGTTCGAGTATTCCCAATACCTCGTCGTTAGTATTGGAGGGTTTTGAAAATGCCTTTTTACTGTATAAGCGTGATTGAGGGGTTGTTTTCGAGATTGCCGGACTGATCGACTCGTTGCCCGATACCTTGCGGGAAACATAAATATTGCTGACGTTGTATTCTGCAACGCCACCGGCAACTGCGATAAGGTCCGTCAGACGGAAGTCATATCGAGGGAGCGGAAATCTCATAGGGCGCCCAATTCCCTGACCTGAGACTGAGACCATTTGGCTCTGTGATTCCTGTAGCGTTACTGTCACAAGAGGGTCAAGCAGGATGTGGGGCGAAAGGATATCCCCGATCTCGTCTTCGAGTTTTGCTTCCGTAAGGCCGGCTGCACGGATCTGACCAACTTCCGGGATAGAGATACGTCCGGATTCGGTTACTATATAATCGTTAACATAGGGCTGCCCGGCCTGGAGCAACTCATAAATCGATATACGCACTACATCGCTGACGCCAAAAACGTAGTCCTGTTCTAAGTTTATGATATCGCTGGGCCTGGGATCCTCAGCGCCTGCGTATATAGGCACAGGTTCATCTTCAACGCCAAGAGAATCCAGAATCACATTAACAACTGGAACAGGGCGGAAACGCCCTATTTGAGTGGGATCCAGTGTCTGGTCGTTACACCCGGCGCCAATAATTACAACTGCAATGAGCATGAATATATAAAAAACTGATTTACGTCTTGTCATCTTTTGATCCATAGAACATTTAGCATCGTTTTTAGGCCATTAAGGGATTTTCTGTCCGATAATGACACACCGGCATCTGATGAAATTATCGACGCGAAATACCACTTCCTTAAGCTTTTTTTTGCGATAAATCCAATATTTACAGAAAATTACGTTCACTTCACGCATTTGAAAGGAAACTCCATTATCCCCAATGTTACTGATACCCAGGCAGGGTGGTTCATACATAAAAAACCTTTTTTTTCGAAATCAAGACCAAACGACCAACAAACCGCAAATAGGCGAGTAAAACCAGAGCGGACAGTACAATATAGTAATTTAAGACGCAATTTCCAGGTGCAGTTTCATTACAATAGGCAATCTACAAGGCTTTCTCCAACTCAGGCCTGGTGTTATGAGAGTTTTTTTTAAAAAAATGTTAAAAAATCACAAAACTCATTTGACTTGTTAATTATATAGTGTATAATATACATAGCCTCAGAAGAGGCAGCACGGCCAGCAGGTCAAGGAGATCATATCTCGCCAGAAGGCAAGAAACTCAAGTTCAGCCAGAGGTTGAAAATCCGCCTTTGGAGGGCTGAAAGACGCTGTAGCGTCACGAGTCACGAGTCACGACCACAGGCCAGCAGGTCACGCCAGGCTAGCAAGCCAAGATCAGATCAGAAGATCAAGTCCGTAGGATGGGCAACTCGTTTGCCCATGCGGAAAACGCGGCTCTTTGAAATATGAATAAAGCACCTTCGTGTTCTTCGTGTACTTCGTGGTAAAAACGCAGTAAATCGTAAGTGTTAAGGCTCAAAGCCAAAAAGGTGAATTATGGAAAACAAACCCAATTTAATAATTACAAAATCGCCATAAGCCAAGCAGTAATAATGAATTAAGGAGATAGCTAAAAATCGCCAAAAAAAACAAACCCAATTTTTAAAACGCCCCCGATATTGGGCAAACCACGGCAGCAGCCAAGAAACCCAGGTTCAGCCAGAGGTTGAAGATCCGCCTTTGGAGGACTGAATATGGAAAATACGTGATACTATTCGCAAGCATATTTCTTTTTTGTCCATTTCTAAATGCATTTCGTATTAATCGTGATGAGGCGGCTGATTGTTGTTGCAGGAATGGGCCGTTGCGATTAAAAAGGTGATTTATGGATTCTAAGAAGTTACATTATGCGGGGCTTGCGATCGCGGTGGTTGTTATTATTGTCGCGAAGGGATGCGATGATCGGACGGGCGCGGCTAGCGATCCTCAGAAAAATGTTGAAAGGGCGGCGGTTGTGTATAATGAACTTACTCCGGAAGAAGAAAATGTCATCGTCAATAAAGGCACCGAGGATCCGTTTACCGGCGAGTTTGACGATCATTACGAAAAGGGGGTTTACTCCTGCCGTCGCTGCGGTGCGGAGCTTTACAATTCGACGGCAAAGTTTAAGTCCGATTGCGGCTGGCCAAGCTTCGACGACGAGATCGCAGGGGCCGTCAAACGTCTTCCAGATGCAGACGGGATACGCACTGAAATACTCTGTGTCAAATGCGACGGGCATCTGGGCCATGTCTTTACCGGCGAAGGATACACCGCCAAGAATATCCGCCATTGCGTAAACTCTATATCAATGGATTTCAAACCGGCAAACGCAAAAACCGAAAAAGCCATCTTCGCCTCCGGGTGTTTTTGGGGAGTGGAATATCATCTCGGCAGCGCCGACGGCGTGGTCTCAACAACGGTCGGCTACACCGGAGGCAATGCCCTCAACCCGACATACGAACAGGTATGCGCGGACACAACAGGCCACGCAGAAGCGGTAGAGGTTATCTACGATCCGGCAAAGGTAAGCTATGAGGAACTGGCAAAGCTGTTCTTTGAAACGCATAACTTTAGCCAGGTTGACGGGCAAGGCCCGGACATCGGAACCCAGTACCGCTCGGAAATATTCTATCTGAATGAAAACCAAAAACAAACGGCTGAGAAACTGATCGATGAGCTTAAACTGAAAGACTACGACGTCGCAACGAAAGTTACAAAAGCAACAAAGTTCTACAACGGCGAAAAAGACCACCAGGACTACTATCAGAAGAATGGCCAAAGCCCGTATTGCCACGTATATAAAAAGATTTTCAAATAGTGCATAAAAAAAGCTGTGAGCGTTATGCTCACAGCCTTTTGGTTTTGTGTAGTGACAGTTGGTACTGTTTGCTTCGCTATTACATTTCTGAAAGTTTTTTCAGCAGGGAATATTTGTCTGCGAAGTCTTTCTTTGTTAGTTCCATCAACTTGGCTGCTACTTCCGGTTTGGCTTTCTTTAGAACTCTGAACCTGTTTTCGCCGTACGCGAATTCTTCTAAATCGCCGGTTGGCTCTTTTGAATCAAGCTGTAATGGGTTCTTTCCTTCGGCAGAGAGTCTTGGGTCGAATCGGTACAGCGGCCAGTAGCCGCAAGCGACTGCCTTTTTCTGTTCCTCATAACCCCTTGACATGTCGATGCCGTGTGCGATACAGTGAGTATAGGCAATGATCAGCGACGGGCCGTCGTAGGATTCTGCTTCTGCGAATGCCTTAACGGTCTGGTTTGGATTGGCACCTAGTGCACACTTTGCGACGTAGATGTTTCCATAGCTCATTGCGATAAGGCCCAAATCTTTTTTGGGCATTGACTTTCCGCCGGCTGCGAACTTTGCGACGGCTGCTCTTGGCGTTGCCTTTGACATCTGTCCGCCGGTGTTTGAATAAACTTCCGTATCCATAACCAGAACGTTTATGTTTATGCCGCTGGCGAGGACGTGGTCCAATCCGCCGTAACCGATGTCATAGGCCCATCCGTCGCCGCCGAGTACCCAAACTGACTTTTCGGCGAGGTAGTCTGCTACGGTTAACAGTTGCTCGCAATCGTCGCATTTGCTCTTTTTGCATTGTGCCTTTAGGTCTTCAATCAGAGCACGTTGATCCTCGATGCCTTGCTGGTTTTTTTGCGTGGACATTCCTTCGGCGAGCTTGCCAGCCAGCGCTTTATCGACACATCCTGCTTCGGCGACTTTGTCAAGCAGCTCAAGAGCGTAACCCTTATGCTTATTAACTGCAAGTCTCATGCCCATGCCGAACTCTGCGTTGTCTTCAAAGAGTGAATTCGACCATGTGGGTCCGCGTCCGTCGAAGCGTTTTGCATACGGTGTCGTCGGCAGGTTTCCGCCGTAGATGGAGGAGCATCCGGTCGCGTTTGCGATCATCGCTCTGTCGCCGAACATCTGCGAGAGGAGCTTTACGTTTGCAGTTTCGCCGCAGCCAGCACATGCGCCTGAGAACTCGAACATTGCCGGAACGAGTTGTGAACCCTTGACCGATGCGAGTTTGAACTTGCTCGG
>JAGLHQ010000149.1 GCA_023143375.1 Planctomycetota bacterium | reverse complement strand
CAAAATGTTGGAAGGACGGGGCTAATCTTCGCAGGCGGGCCTGCGATTAAGGGTTTTTGTTTGGGAGATATTGTCGGATATAGGCAAACTAAGAAACTATGAAAGCCAGCCTGCCTGAGTGCCAACCTCGAAAAGTACGATGGAATTTTCGAGGTCGAGATCGGCGAAGATGTCATGGAACCTCTGCGGGTCCGTCTTAGCAGTGAAATATTCAGATTTTAAAGAACTTGTGCTGAGTTTGCAAAATACACTGTTGCGTTTGCCTAGGTCGATAGCTAAAATAGTTTTCATGGCCGGATGCTCCTTAAATCAAATTTATGTCAATAAATTTTGTGGCGTCCCAGCGACGACCACGTCGAGGCGATTATAACATATTCGCCCCGGAGCATCTGGCTTTCATAGTTTCTTAGTTTCCTTAATTATTCTTGACAACCGCACAGGGCTATGATAGACTTAACATCTCAAAGATAAATGATTAGGCACGTCTATTTTCTGGAGAGAGAGTCATGAAAAAAGCAGCTTTGTTTATTTGCACAGTATTTCTTTTTATCTTACCTGTTTATGGAGATATCCCAATCGCAGATGCCGGTTTGAGGGGGTATACAGACGGGGCGAACAGGATGCTCGATGGAAGGGGTTCTTATGATCCCGATAACAGCGGATCTTTGAGCTATCAATGGACCCAGATTTCAGGGCCGGCTGTTACTATTACGGGTGTTGATACGGCTGAACCGGTGATCAGCGGTTTCGTGCAAACAGCAAATATGCAGACCTGCAGTTTCGAGTTGGTGGTTAACGATGGAGCCGATGACAGTTTAGCGAGCAGTGTCGATGTAATAATCATCCCCAGCGGTCCGGACAGAAACCAGTTAAATTTGGCGAGTCCCTACTTTGATCCAACCAGACCGACGGTTGTCTGGTTCGCCGGCGGGGATTGTGTGATAAGCGCCGCTGCCGATGGCGGCGGCGGCTTCTATTACGCAATTCATCCTCTCATAGACACTCTCGCTCAAGCGTGGTGGGAAGCGGTGAATCTGATCCACTTCAACTACGCTCCGGATGGCTATCCTGAGACCGGATACCCTGGAATATATTACCGATGCGCCGACATGCTCATCGCGTACCTAAACGAGGTTGCCCCGCATTACGATCAGCTCATCGAGACAATAGGATTCAGCACCGGCGGACAGCCTGCTATGGATGCCGGGATATACCTTAACACGTTCTACCAGGATCCGCGGTATGCGATCAACCGCATTACCTTTACCGATGGAGCGTGCAGATGGTATGGTGACGAGATTCAGACGTACCTTGACAGCATGGCATACGTTAACGAACCCGGGTGGGTTGCAAACCACGTTACTACCCACGGCAGCTACTACCCCGATACGTTAGGCATCGGTTATAGCATTATCGAACATGGACTTCCCTGGCACCTTTATTACACTTCTATTTTAAACGGCGAACTGAACAACTACAACAGAGGCGTCACTGCCGGTTTATACTGGTCCGTACTAGGTCCGGGTAGAAATTTGCAGCTTGCAAGAACCGGGGCCGAGACTTACAAGTTTAAGTGGTGGGGTGATCAAGATTCAGGGTATACGACTTTCTTCGACGGAAGTTACACAGCAAGGCTTCCGGAACCTATAACTCTTATCGAACCGGATCAGGAGGCGTCAATACTCGCTGAAGGAATTTTATTAACCTGCGAGGTAAGCATGAACGCAGTCGGTTATGAGTTGTTGGCAGGACCCGATGTATGGAATGTAAATCAGGTGATTTCCGATACCCCCGAACGTCCGATAGAGCCAGTGACAGAACTTCCAGCCGATGCAAAATACTGGACGATAAGGGCGCGGGACCAATATGGCTCTACTATCCACGCAGACCCCCTCGCTTTGCCGGAATTAATCAGATACTCGGATGAGGCTTATATGGCGGCAGGGGCAAAAAGCATAGCGTTTTATGCTCACCTGAGCGGAGCATCTCCGGAAGATCAGACAGTGCAAATCCATAACATCGGTACAGGCTCTTTAACATGGAACATAACAGAAGCCTGTACATGGCTCGATGTCTCTCCTGTCAGCGGAACAACCGTTGATGTTAACGATGTGACTTTACATGCTGATATTTCAGGCCTTGATGAAGGAAGCTATGAATATGAATTGACGGTTACGGGCAGCGAATCTGCTAACAGTCCGCGAAACGTCAAAGTTAAATTATATATACTGCCGGCTTCCGCACTGGTTGTCCCCGATGACCACGCAACGATACAGGCTGCGATCACCGCTGCATCCCAGAGTGATACGATCATTGTCAAACCCGGAACTTACCGTGAAACGATAGATGTCGGAGGCAAGGATCTGATCCTTCGATCAATAGATCCCGACGATTGGGACATTGTGGAATGGACAGTTATATACGGTAACGGTGAAGCTTCAACGGTGACATTTGCCGGCAGCGAGACCGCAGATTGCCGGTTGAACGGCTTTACGATAGCCGGCGGTTGGACAAACGCAGAATTCGGCGCTGGCGGAGTAAATGCAAATGGTGCCGAAGCTATTGTTTCCAACTGCATTATTAAAGATAACACTGCCGAACGCGGCGGGGCCATCGGACTTATAGACGGCGAAATAAATAATTGTATTATTACAGGCAACACGGCAACTCTCACTGGTGGTGGGATAAGTATTTGTAGTGCTGATATTACAAATTGTTTGGTTTATAACAATGAAGCAGGTTATGGCGGAGGTTTGAACCAGTGCGGCGGAAAGATCAGCAACTGTACGATAGTTGATAATACTGCTGAGGTTGAAGGCGGTGGTTTAAGGAACTGCGATGGTGCGGTTACAAACTGTATCATCTGGGACAATACAACAGCAGGTATTCCTGACCAGATATCCGGAGGTTCTACACCCAGCTATAGCTGCATTTATGACTGGTCAGGAGGAGGCAGCGGTAATATCGCTAGTGATCCCGGTTTCGTAGACGCGTCTAACGGAGATTTTCATTTAAAGAACAATTCGTTCTGTATAAATGCCGGTGACCCGAATGGTGTTCACACCGTCCAGACCGATATTGACGGTGATTTGCGAGTCTTCTATGGCCAGGTAGATATTGGATATGACGAAGTATTCCCCGTAACCGGAGATATTGATCTCGATGAAACTGTAGAGATCGGAGATTTTATCATTTTCGCCGAGCATTGGCTTGATACTAATTCTTTTGAGCAGGAAATTGAGAAAGAGGGCTGGTGGAAACTTGATACCGATGCCGGAGACAGTTCGGGCAACAATTATAATGGTACTGTTTTTGGCAACCCGGTCTGGAGGCCAGGCGAGAACATCGACGGGGCACTTGAATTCGACGGTATAGATGATTATGTTGCTGTCGGTAGTATGTTTGCCGGGATAGTCGGCAAAGATGTTACAGTAAGCGCATGGGTGAAAGCTCCTGTAGTTAACCCCGCCACGCAATTTGTCATCTCAATAAATACTTCAAGCGGTGATAATAGATTGCTGTGCGGCACCCCGGCTAATAGCGCCACACTCAGTTTGGGTGATACCGCATGGCACCATACAACGTCAACGGTAATTGACAACACATGGCACCACATAGCCTATGTTCTTGAAGATATTTCTGACACGATTACTGTTTACGTCGATGGTAGTGATGTCTTAAGCTTTACATCGACGGTATCTATTGCCGCTACCGATTTATTTTCGCTCGGGCAGGAGTACGATCCGCCGATAACAACCGGCGATTTTTATAGCGGCCTGCTCGATGATGTCAGGGTCTATGATCGTGCTCTTGATGCTGATGACATTCTAGATATCTATGAGGGAACCGAACCGTCGCGAAAAATTTGCCCGGATATACCGGTTGGTGATCTAAATGGCGACTGCCACGTCGATTATCTGGATTTTATGATTATTTCGTATCAATGGCTTTGGGAACAGTAGTTCATATCGCGCGGATTGCTGGCGCGGGGATAACTAAAAAGGCAAACTAAGAAACTATGAAAGCTAGATGCTCGGAGGCGCAAAGAAAAGAAAAAAGGCTTAAAAACTAAAGGAAAAGTGTTTGCTAAAGTTGTGTATCTGAAATAGTATGAATACTGGTTAGGAATTGGATATGGGAATAAAAAAGGTTCCACCACCTAGGGCGTAAACTAAGGCGTAAACTGACACCTTTTAGTTTCCCTTTTTAGTTTCCCCCATCTTCACCGGTAATCATTACTCCACTGGCACCGGCGTCAACTTCGCAAGCTCCGCAGCAACAGCATCCTCAAGCTCCTGCCCTTTCAAACCCGATCCGATCACGTTACCGTTTGTATCGACAAGAACATTATTGGGCCAACCCATTTGCCCGAACATTTGATAAAAATTCTGATCCGGTTTTATCAAGGCCTGCTTAAAAGTAATGCCCTTTTCCTTAAGATACTTTGGCCTTAGATCATCATAGAAACTCATCGACATACCGCCGGTCGTTATCCCAAGCATTTCAATCTTACCGTTGCCCGCCAGCTTATCATGTAATTGTTTAATGCTGTCCATCTCGCTGTCTTGGGACTCATTAACTGCACTGTGCAACTGCCAGAAATTAAGCAGCAGCAGTTTACCGCGATAGATGCCGAGGTTTACCGAGTTACCCTTATAGTCATTAAGTTCCATGTTCGGCAAAACGCTTCCGACAGCGAACTTACTGATCGCTTCAATCGCAACATTACCAACATCCAGCGGCTCATCGATATTATCGTCAGTTATCTCAGGCATTGTAAATTTAAAATTGGACTTACCGATAGGATTGTTATAATCACGATTGCCCCATCTATCCTTTATTTTATAAACAGTAATAGCGATCTGGTAATCGCCCTGCTCGACGTTGTCTGCCTTGAATCTGCCGTCATCGCTAACAACTGCATTGTAACTACTATTGACCCTGTCGATCTCCCCGCCGTTTAGCTCCTCTACACGCTTCTGTATCTCTTTATAGAAATCTTTTCCCTCATCGCTTTGCGACCACTGCTGGGACCATTCAAGAACCTCAGCAACCGTCATGCTGTCATAGCCCAAAGGCATCGGGTATTCGATCTCTTTGTACACCTGCTCGTAAATATCCGTTGGATAACCAGAGCTAACCGCATTTATATTTCCGCTTGACGCACTCCAGATGACAGCTTCACTGTACCCGGCCGGCTTAAGCATTTTGCCGATAACCGTCCGCCCGCCGCCGCCTAAGACAACGTATGTCGTTTCACCCGACAGAACCTCGATCGTTTTCGAATCGACACTACTGGTACTCCGATCGTTTTTCTTTACCGCCCTGTATATCTGCAACCGGCCGTCTGTTACCCCAGCGGGCAGAATTTGCTTTGCGCTGAACTTACCTTCCGCGTCTGTTCTAAACTTGTGACTAAAATTATAATTTGCATGCTCCGGATCGTGATTTTTATAAAAGGAGACCACTATTTCAGCATTCGCCGCCGGCTTCGAACCGATATAAGCCTCCCCCTCTACCATACCCCACTTGCTCAGATAAATGTCCTGTGACTTCTGGAAATCTTCACTGTAAACCTCGCCAAAACCCTTGTCATCATGCAGCACGATGATAACGTAGTTCTCGTCTTCCGGCAAGAATGAAAACTCTCCGTCCTTGTCCGTCACAACCGGTTTAGTCTGATCGTTATTATCTCTTAGGTTTTCAAACATAAGCCACCTATTCGGCCTTGAAACATAAACTTTTGCTCCCTCGACCGGGTTGCCATCTAAATCATAAACAACACCCTTTGTCTTTGCATCCATTGTTTCAAGGTAAAAATCGATTTCCGCAAGTTCTTCGTCCGGATACAAAGTTCTTGATTCGCTTGGAACATATCCTTCGGCGGCAACTTTCAGCCCTGCCTCAAAACCGCGATTGATAGTAAAATCATATTTACCGTCATTGAATTTTTTGACCCAGGTTGAGCCTGGAAAATCCTGATACGACAAACTTCTATTATCTTGGCTCCATTTATATCCTGGAATAACCTTGAAATTATTAATCGGCTCTTCGGTAATCGCATCGTACACTTTGCCCGTTACAACCAACTCAGGATACAGAACGAATTCGTGCTCTTTTTCGGAATCGGCTTTAAAAATCAAGTTTGTACTATAGTAACCCTTCATTGAAGCAGATATTTTAACTTGCTGTGTAGGAGCGTTTTCCCATGCAAACCTGCCTTGGGCATCGCTTTTGGCGGACCATTCCACAGGCACAAATTCACTGCCTTGGTCATTTCGAATAGTCGCACCTTCTACCGGCACCCCGTCCTTATCGACAACCCTGCCATAAATAACACTGCCTTTATCAAGGATTATCTCAAACGGATCGGCATCAGAATCTACTACAAAAGTATTCGAATAAGGAGCAAAGCCCTCGGCAGTTGCTGTCAGAAACAGGCTGCTTCGAGAGACATGCAAGTACTCGAACATACCGTTGGCGTCGGTCTTGGTGCTTAGCTCATTGTCTTGATAATAACTACCCTCATACACCGATGCACCTTCGACTGCATTACCTTCGCTGTCATAAACATATCCGGAAACATAGGTCCCTTTGACCATTACAGAAACAGTTGTCTCAGCAAGAAGCTGGTCTTGGTCGAACTTCTTTGACAGGTAGCTGCTATATCTATCATCGACATAATCAGGATGCTTAAACCTGCAATATATCTTATCGAGGTCGTCAAGCACAACCCTTCGTCTCCATCTACCCTCCTTGCCGGTTTCGGTATCCATAGCCCTGATAAACGGTGCAAACTTGCTTTGCGAATTATTGGAAGACCTCGACAGATCAATTATGACACCCTCTATCGGCTGACCTTGCTCGTCAACAACCATCCCGCCGATATCAACTCCTTTTTCAACCTCGAATAAAATATCCGAAACGCTCGCAAGCAATTTCTTATCGTAACATTGCGCCTTCATTTGTATATAACCTGGCGCGTTAAGATACACTGTTATGCGAGTAAGCTTTTCAGTACCGAGATCGAACAGGCAGTACCCTTCGGCGTCTGATATTTCTTTAATATTTTGAGGCTTCTTCCCGCCATCAAATTTACAATTCAGCGTAATGGCAGCACCTGCAACAGGCTCCTGCGTAAGCTTATCGATCACCTCAACATCGAAAGACCGATCCACCTCGATCTCTTCAGCTTCTTCTTCGGGCTTGTCTTCGGCGGCTTGCTGCTCTTTTAAATTATCTTCGATCTCAGCTATCGAAAGCATATACGGATCATCACCTTTACCGTTAAATGCCAGGCTAAGCTCGGTCAATCTCTTAATCGCTTCGGCTCCGCCGATCTTAGCAAGCATCCCCGCAGCAGCGATCTTTATCTTCTCGTCGGCGTCATCCAACATTGCAAGTAAGCCCCTAATGTCGCCTGCAGCGAATAACTTTTCCAACTCTGCCAATCTTGCTTCAAGACTACTTCCTTTACCCTCAGTTACTAAGGCAACCTGATCGGCATCTGCGCCCGTTACTGAAACTTCCGTCTCGTTAACCACAGCAGGAACCGTGCTGTTATCGTTTGTCAAAAACGCAAAACCAGCAATACACACAGCGACCAAACACGCCGCAACCGCAAATTTAAACGCATAGCTTTTAAACAATGGCTTCTTAGGCATTTCGGCACCTTGCATAACCGCCGCCCTTGCCTTATCCACCGCTGCCTGCGCCGCATCTCTATCCGGAGTAAGACGCCTAAGCCCTTTGAAACGCTGTATTATTTCTTTTTCATTCATATCAGCCATTACACGCCTCCAGTCCAAAACCGGTACCGTCAGAACCATTAGAACTCAGCATACCACGAAGCTGCTGCCGGGCTCTGTGACATATCGACCTGGCGTGGTGCGGCGTTTTACCGATCTGTTTACCTATGTCTTCATAAGAAACCTGCTCGAGGTAGCGCAGCACAACTATCTCACGAAACGCCCCTTTTAACCTGCTAACCGCTGAGAGTAACCGGTCGGCCTGCTCCTGACGAACCGCTTTTTTCACCGGCCCATCCTCTTTAGAGCAGCTCTCACTAACCTGATCCAAACCGACAAACCTGTTGGCCCGCTTTCGTCGCCAGTCGAATGCAAGATTGATCGCAACCCGACGGGCATACGGCCAAAGGTCTTTAACATCGTCAAAACCCTTGAAATCGCATAGTTTTATGAACATTTCCTGCATAAGATCCTCTGCAACATCATAGCGCAAAGTCAGCCTGTACAACAACGCATACAGCCGCCCGCCGTTGTCATCGAGTAATTTAAGAAGTTGTTTTTGTCGTTGATCCATACGCTCCGCAGATTCTATTTCTTAACACTCCACTAGTATGGACACTAAAAAAGGTTTTGCGCTACATTCTTTTTGAAAAAATAAACGCCCAGCATCTTGTGCCTTATACCAATCCTAATAAAAAAATGCGCTTTACCGAATCACAATGGATCCCAAATCAAGTTTGGGATGACAAACTGTATTCACTGACGCGCAATTTTTAATGCGAACTGGAATAAGGCATAAACTACGCTCAAGCTACTTAATCGGTTGGATGTAGATATTACGAAACTGGACGGGTACGCCTTCGCTCTGTAATGCGATGCGTCCGGAAGTGTCGGTCAGGTCGGTCCCTTGGTTCTGCAACAGCCCGTTAACATAACACTTGATCGTATCGCCGTGGCAATAAATATCATAGGTGTTCCACTGTCCGGCCGGTTTTTCGTTGCTCGGATGTTTCTTCTTAACATTGACAGACTTGCCCTGTATGCCGCCTGCAAAGTTGCCATTGGCTTTTAGCCCCGGCCCGTCTATCAACCAAAAGTCACCTGCGTCACCAGACTGCAATTGACACTCGATGCTCTTGGGCCAAATCTTATCCGTGCCCGTCGTATGCAGCAGCACGCCGCTGTTGCCGGGCTGGGCCGGCCATCGCCATTCGAGGTGGAGTATATAATCCGAATACCAGCCCGTCGTCTGCATATATCCGTTGGGGGTGCCCGTACAATACACGACGTCGCCCCGGATCGACCAGACATCGGCAGGATCGACAGCCTTATCCGCAAGATAGAACTGCCACCCTTTCAGGCTGTTGCCGTCGTACAGCTTCGTAGTCCTTCGGCTGCACCCGCTAACAACAATGACGAACACTAATAACATCAACAGCAACTTCTTCATGTTTCTCTCCTTAAATCAGCGGTGTTTTGCCCGGAACTGATACCGGCACCGTTTCAAGGTCGCCAAATTCATAGTTGTCCGGGCCGAGCTTGAGCTTCGAGGCGTTCATCGCCCAGTCAAATTTCATCGCTCTGCCCGTATACGCACTCATCCTGCCCATGATCGCGCAGAGTGTGCTTTCGGCGATCCGCTTACCCTCATTCAATGGTCGTCCGCTGCGGATGCTCGCGATCAGATGAGCGTGTTCCTCGACATACGGATTCGGGTTTGGCCCGTCGTACTTATAAGGCCTTGCTCCTGTTATACCCTCATCGCAGTGCATGGTACCCTTAGTGCCTACAACCCGTTCGCTGACATTGTTTGTACAGCCCTTTGTCTGCCTGCACATGCTGCTCACCTTAACGCCGTTAGGATATTCAAACTCTACGGCAAAATGATCGAAAACATTTCCATAGATCGGTTCCGTTCTAACCTGCCTGCCGCCCATGCCCATGCACTTTACGGGATTGGCACCGATGGCCCAGTTTATAACGTCAATGTTATGAACATGCTGCTCGACGATATGATCGCCGCTAAGCCATGTATAGTAGAGCCAATTGCGAAGCTGATACTCCATGTCCGACCAGCCGGGCTGACGCTTATGGCTCCAGAGAGTTCCCATATTCCAGTAGCACTGGCCGGAAACGATGTCGCCGATGTCGCCGTTCTTAACTCGCTTGATAAGCTCAATATAATGCTTCTGGTGTCTTCGCTGCGTCCCTGCGACTATCGCAAGCGACTTACGCTTTGCGATGTTCGACGATTCGATGACGCTTCTGATGCCCACAGGATCGACTGCTACGGGCTTTTCCATAAAGACATGCTTGCCTGCTTCTATGGCCGCCTTTAAATGCTGGGGCCTGAAATGCGGCGGCGTTGCAAGAATGACCATATCGCAATCAGTGGCGATGACCTTCTCGAACGCATCAAAACCCACAAACCGGCGTTCCTTAGGCACGTTGAAAACTTCCGGCGGAACCCCGTTTCCCGAATAGGCATTGTTGCCGTCGGGTTTATAGTTTTTCAGTGACTTGACAGAGCCGTCAAGCCGGTCCTGAAATACATCGCCCATTGCATAGACCTCTATGCCCGGCGATGACTTGACGCAGTTAGCCATAGCTCCGGTCCCCCTGCCGCCACAGCCGATGAGGCCTACGCGTATCTTGTCGCTTCCGCTTGCAAAAGCACCCGCCGATGTAGATTTAACCTGCTCGGTGCACCCGGCAAGCCCGACAAGACTAACTCCTGCGGCAGTGGTTGCCGAAGCCTTAATAAATGACCTTCTCGAAAGATTCTTTTTGTCGTTCATAATTTGACCTCGATATAAAATTTATTTGTTAAACGTCGCATATCCTTACCGATTGTGCGAGTGATTTCAGCGGTTCTTTGGATTTTGGTATAAACTCCTGTCCCAGGTATCCTTTGTAACCTGTTTCTATTATTGCCTTTACTATTGCCGGGTAGTAGAGTTCCTGTGTGTTATCGATCTCGTTTCTGCCAGGGACGCCGGCTGTGTGGTAGTGGAAAAAGTATTCGTGGTGCTTTTTGATGGTGGCTATAATATTGCCTTCCTGGACCTGCATGTGGTAGATGTCATAGAGCAGGCCGAAGCTGGGCGAGCCGACGCGTTTTGTAAGCTCGACGCCCCATGC
>JAGLHQ010000148.1 GCA_023143375.1 Planctomycetota bacterium | reverse complement strand
CTGCTTAAGGGCTGTCTCGCAGTTTTTCATCCCCTCTGCGTCATCGGTGCCGTAGCGATTACCTGAGAAACAAATTACGTTCGGAAATCCGGCTTCGCTGGTTAGATCGATGTTTTTCCGTATCTCTGCGAGGCATTTCTCGTGGTTTTGCTTGTGGCTGAGGCCTTCTGTGAGCGATCCTCCGGGTGACATTGCACATATCAGGCCGTGCTTTTTCAGGGTGGGCCAATCTTTCGGGCTAACCAGCTCAATGGACTTAATACCGATCTTGACGCAGAACTTTGCCAGTTCTTCAATCTCTACGCCCCTGTAACACCAAAGGCAAACCGATTGCTTGATGCGGTTTTTGGTCGCTCCGATGGGTTCTTCGTCGCTTTGTGCGCCGGCGGTGCCTATGCCTAAGCCTGCAACGGCTGATGCTGCTAAGAAACTTCGTCTGTCCATATCCGCTCCTGCTTTTAGACAAAATGCTGTTGATTTGATCGCCGCTCATTCTACGGGTGCTTTGTGTTGGGGTCAAGATAAATAATTCGGGTTATTGTGTACCTTTAAAGGCCTTGTGCTTTATTGGCGACCGTGTATAATACCGGCTAAAATTGTTTTGCAAATAATCGCAAGCTCTCTATAATTGGGCGTTTAACTTACGGGAGCGTTTAGGTTTTTGCTAATTACATAAATATTATTTTGACCGATCTAGCTACAATAAGGAGCAAAATCAATGACATCATTAACTGAAACCGAAATCAACTTGTTTTCAACCACATTGCCGAGTCTTGAAGAGATCTGCGAACTTAGCTCGCTGGTCAACAGCAGCGAATACAACCAGGTTCAATTCGCCGAAGCGATCGAAAGCAATTCATCGAACTCTCTAGCGTCTGGTATCGGACTTGTCATCATCGGCGAGTATGAAAAAGCGATCTCGTCGCTTTCTAAGGCCAAAGACAACAGCATCAAAAATCTCTACCTTGGGTATGCGTTAAGAGGGTTCGGGGAATTTGGCAAGGCCGTAAAGGCATTCGATAAGGCTGGCAAGGATATCGACGATCTTGTTATCGCTCTTGAAAAGGCCGAGACGTATCGCGTGGCCGGGCAGTTCGACGAAGCCGAGGCTGAGATCAAGGGATGTTCCAACTTTGAAAAGGCAAGCGCCGAATACCACTATCAAGCGGGAAAGCTGTTAAACGCCCGCGGCGAATACGAAGCAGCGCTTGACAACTTTGTGACGGCAGTGGAGATCGACGAGAACCACGAGAAGTCGCTTTTTGAGCTTGCATTCGCAAACGATCTTCGGGGCGACGAAGAAACGGCGATCGAATATTATAAGCAGGTTATAAAACACGCCCCTATAAAAGTCAACGCGATGCTGAACCTTGCAGTGCTGTACGAAGATGCGGGCGATTTTGACAGGGCGTACAAACTTGCTTTTGCAGTTGTCGAGGCGTTCCCGAACCATAAGAAAGCAAACCTCTTTAAGAAAGACATCCAAAGCTCGATGGTTATGATCTATGACGAGGAAAAGGAGAAATGGCTCGATCGGCATAACCGTATACTTGAGATACCGATCTCCGATTTCGAGCTTTCTGTCCGAAGCAGGAACTGTCTTAAGAAGATGAACATCAATACATTGGGCGATCTTCTCAGGATATCGGAGTCGGAACTTCTATCGTATAAGAACTTCGGCGAAACATCACTAACCGAGATCAAGAAGATCCTGAACCAGAAACAACTGTCGCTTGGTATAGCCTCCGATC
>JAGLHQ010000147.1 GCA_023143375.1 Planctomycetota bacterium | reverse complement strand
TCAGTGTAAGCGAACTTGTAAGCAAGACCGAAGCAGAACTTCTGGGATGTAAGAACTTTGGCGTTACAAGCTTAAACGAGATCAAGGAACGTCTGACCGGGTTCGGGCTGAGCCTGCGTAAACTTGAGTAACACCCTAAAGGGCGTTACTCGTTAATAGATATTAGATACTAGATACTAGATATTAGTTGTGGTATCGCCTTTGGCGATGGCTATTTATTCTGGATTGACTGAGTAAGTATATGAAGCACAGATCATTTAAAAGTACCGGTCGCTCAGCGATACATTTTTTTTTGGGCGTTGGTATTACGGCTGTGCTTGTTTTTATCAGCATCTTTTCCGGATGCCAAAAGCGAGAGATAATCGAGCCGACCAAAGGGATGGACTCGGCGAGTGAACTCTGGATCAGGGTTCTGCTCTTTGACAATATAAGAGAATGTATCGTTACCTCACAATCGGGCTTTAATGTAATCGATAGAAGCAGAGTTTCTGCCTCTACGTTTACGACGAGTAAGCCTGTGAAAGTGTCTTTGAACAGCGGTATGATACGGATCGGTGAAAAACTTTTCGAAAGACAAGTTTCTATCAACCCTAAAAAGCCTTACGTTATGGAAGTTAACGGCAAGCTGTATCGCGGCAACTTTAAGGTTATCGCAGGCAAAGACGGTTTTGACGTTATCAATCATGTTCCGATCGAAGCTTACCTTAATGGTGTAATCGGTGCGGAGATGCCGAGTTACTGGGAGCCTGCGGCTCTTAAGGCACAAGCGATCGCGTCGCGAACATACGCCTTGTACTACAAGAGGCGGTTCGGTGTTAAAAGGAACTGGGACGTGACCACTACACAGGCGACTCAGGTTTATAAAGGCGTTGCCGTAGAATCTGCGACCGTTAGAATCGCAGTAAGCGCAACCGAAGGTAAGGTTCTGGTTACAAAGCTATCGGATGGTAATCGCGGGATATTCCCGACTTATTACAGTTCGACTTGCGGCGGGCATACGGGAGACAGCGTCAGTGCTTATGGCGGTGATCCGTACGAACCCCTTTCTGGCGTTAAATGCCCGTACTGTAAAAAAGTGGCAAAGGCGAGTTTCTTTTACTGGCCCATGGCGGAGTTTGAGATTGCGTCGGCTGGTCGTAAGATAATGGCCAGGTATCCGAAGCTTGAAAAGCTTGAAAGAATCGTGAAGATCGAATCGCACAAAGTGAGCGATTACGGTAGGATCAACTCCTTTAAGCTTACCGGCAAAAACGGGGATACCGGTTTTTTGCGAGGCGAGGATCTTAGGCTTACGCTCGATTCGGGAAGCAGAAAGATCAAAAGCACTTTCTGTAGTGTTATGACGATCAATGGCAAGCTGCGGTTCTACGCCGGTAAAGGCTACGGGCACGGGATCGGGATGTGCCAGTGCGGCGCACAGGGTATGGCGCGAACGGGTAAATCGACAACGAAAATCCTGAGCCACTACTACCCCGGCTCAAGTATCGAGAATCTGCGTTAGTTACAGCCGCATGGGCAACGAGTTGCCCATCCTACGGTGATGCCGGTTTTGACGCGGCACCCGACGCGGATAAAAACTTCAATGATAAATTATAGGTAACGATGAGCATTTTTGAAATAACGACCAAAGACTCCGGCTCGAGCGCGAGGTGCGGGCTGCTTGAAACGGCTGGTGGAACGGTTACGACGCCTGTTTTTATGCCGGTGGGAACTCGCGGGAGCGTTAAAGGGCTGCTGCCTGAGACGATCAAGCAAACAGGCTCGCAGATCGTATTGGCAAATACGTATCATCTACTGATCCGTCCCGGGGTTGACGCGGTGGAAAAACTCGGCGGTCTGCATAAGCTGATGGCGTGGGACGGGCCGATCTTAACTGACAGCGGCGGGTACCAGGTGTTTTCGCTGAGCACGCTTAACCGCGTGGGCGACGACGGGGTCGAGTTCGCAAGCCATGTTGACGGGTCAAAGATATATATGGATGCCAAGATCGCTACCGAGGTGCAAAACCGGCTTGGTGCCGACATCATAATGTGCTTCGATGAGTGTGCCCCCTACCCATGCGAAGCGGCGGACCTTAGAAAGGCAGTCGATAGAACTATCCGGTGGGCCGGGCAGTGCAAAGAGGCTCATGGAAACGACAAGCAGCTTTTGTTCGGAATCGTTCAGGGCGGAGTGGATCTTGAGCTTAGAAAGGAATGTGCCGAGAAGCTTATCGAGATGGACTTCGACGGGTATGCCATCGGCGGGCTAAGCGTAGGCGAAGGGCACGAGAATATGATAACGGTAGCGGACTTTACGGCTCCGCTGTTGCCGGAGAATAAGCCGCGATACCTGATGGGCGTCGGGATGCCTGCTGATATTATCGCAGCGGTACGGGCGGGAGTTGACATGTTCGACTGTGTGCTGCCTACGCGGAACGGAAGGAACGGTTTTGCTTTTACGGACAATGGCCCATTGAAGATGAGGAACTCGAAAAATTCCGAGGACAGGCGGGCAGTCGATGAAAAATGCGATTGTTATTGCTGTAAGAATTTTTCGAGGGGAGCAATAAGACACTTTTTTAACGTAGGTGAAATGTTAGGGCCGATACTGATCTCTATACACAACATAACTTTTTATCAAAAGCTTATGCATACGATAAGGGAGAAAATAGAAAACAATACGTTTAGTGAGTGGGCGGCGGAAATGATCGCCGGGGATAAATATAACACTGTTAAGTAGATGACGCGTGTGCTGAAGCACACCCAAGACAGTCGCTACGGTGATACACAGGGTTTCGTTATACGTGGATTCCTGCTTTCGCAGGAATGACAATGTGTGATGCCGGTTTAAAACTGTAGAAATGGATCCCAGCCTTCGCTGGGATGACAATGTGACTGGGATGACAAGAAAGAACGATTTACTTTAGCCCGTTTTGTGGCATGTTGAATTAAATTAAAATATGTGACTTACTTTAGAACTTAGAATATAGAAGGGATTAAAAAACATGAACTATTTTTCAATATTAGCAGTAGCTGACGAAGATATCCTTACGAGCGAAAGCGTCGATGCTCCTTTGGAGGCTGTGACAAGTACGACACAGGATGGTTCTCCGACTGCACCTGCGGGGGAAACGCCTGCCGGGAGAACATCACCTGGTTACTACAACATGATCTTTATTGGTGTTATGATCGTGATAATGTACTTTTTTGTTCTCAGAGGGCCGAAGAAAAAACAACAAAAGCACCAGAAGATGGTTCAGTCGCTGCAGAAAAACGATCGGGTGCGGACGATCGGGGGGATATTCGGGACGGTTCTTGAAGTTAAGGACGATTTTATCATCTTAAAGATCGACGAATCTAACAATACAAAGATGAAAATCTCGCCGACTGCTATCGGGACGGTGATCTCGGATGACAAAGACTAAAAAAACGTAATAAACTTGAATTTCATTTTGAATAAATTTGGGAAGAGACCATGAATAAAAATCTTAGTTGGAAATTAGGCCTGATCGTAATCCTTGTTATTTTTGCAATTTTACAGCTTAAGCCCGTATGGGACAGCGAGGAAGGCAAGCTACACCTCAATCTAAAGCCCGGTCTCGATCTGGCCGGCGGAACAAGCCTTATCTACGATATCGACACAC
>JAGLHQ010000146.1 GCA_023143375.1 Planctomycetota bacterium | reverse complement strand
GAGCGTAAGGGGCTTGCTCAACGAATGATCCCGATACTTCTTAAACGTATCGATCCTACGAACGTAGCTAACGTTGTCATGCGTCCGCTGGGCGATACCCGCATCGAGATACAGCTTCCTATCGCAAGCAGTGACACCAAAGGAAAAAGGCAGGCATTCGAGGACGCTCTCGAAGAGCTTGAAAAAGAAAACACAAACCTGCTGGTGATCAAGAAGGCCCTTTCCAAGGACGCGAGTGCGCGAACAGAAATATTCGAGAACTTCGCAAACGGTTCGGAGCAAAAGCTGACGATCCTTAACGATCTTGCAGACGCCTACGATAAGCGAAAAGAACAGCAGGATAAAAGAGACGCTTTGACAAAGAAGCTGGATGAAGTCTACAGCAAGGTAGAAGCAGCGGACCTGAGCGCAAACTATCTTAAGGCAATGGCTGCACGCTGGCTGAAACTGGACGACGCAGAACTCGATAAGCAGATCGACAGTTTCCTTGGCGAAGAGAAAAGCGAAGGGATCATCGAAGCTATCGGCGAACTTGTCGGCGGCAAAAAAGGTATGGTCAAAGACTACCTTAACACCTATGCAAAATGGGCAGAAACGGTAAACGATCTTGCAGAGCCGGAAACGGGCAAGCACGCATTATACAACGCTGCTGCTGCTAACCTTTCCGAACTGAACCTTAATATCCAATATCTGACGGACCTGTTGGATCTGCCATCGGACTCGGCGGAGCGAAACGCAGATATCGAAAAGCTCAAAGTCCGCTTCCCCGATCGACGCGAAAAGATAACCGCGGCGGTGGAATTATTCGATGCCTACCGCATAGTCGGCGGACGACTTGACGATCCTGAAGACCTTAAGAGAATGCTGAAAGGTGCGGGCGTTCTTGAGTTCAGGATACTGCCAAAACCTGGTGACGGTAAAATGACCGACACGCAGTCTCAGGCGTATCTGGAAGCCCTGAAGCTTAAGGGCCCGAAACAGGCATCTGACAGCAAATATGTATGGGTAGAGATCGAGGATCCTCAAGCCTGGCATCCGGGTAACGGGGTGACGGGGACTTTCGGCGAAAAGGGGTATGTCCTTACAAGCAACCATAAAGACGAAAGTATGCTTTCCGGGGGTAAGGACTGGAAGCTGAAAAAGGCTCGCCCCACAGCCGATCAGATGGGGAGACGAGCGATCGCATTTACACATGACGAAGCGGCGGCGACGCTGTTTTATAACGTAACGAAGAAAAACATCGGTCGGCCTTTGTGTATTATTCTCGATGACATCACAATCTCGGCACCAAATATCGAATCTGCGATCCGTGCCAACGGTATCATCACCGGAAGCTTTACACAGGTCGAGGTCGACAACATGGTCAACAAGCTTAACGCAGGTTCGTTCCCTGCGAGGCTTTCAGATGTTCCCATCTCGGAAAAGAGCATAGGATCGACAATCGGTGCTGACAACCGCAGCAAGGGTGTCTATGCAGGTCTGGTCGGAATCGCACTGGTGGCGGTGTTTATGCTGGTTTACTATATGAAGGCCGGTGTAATCGCAAATGTCGCACTGGCAATGAACCTGATATTGGTTCTTGGTATGATGGCGATGTGCCAGGCAACGTTTACACTTCCTGGTATCGCGGCGATCATCCTGACTATCGGCATGAGTGTTGACGCCAATGTGCTTATCTTCGAGCGTATCCGCGAGGAACAGCAACGCGGTTCGTCGATCCGCACAGCAATAGCGAATGGATATTCACGCGCATTTAGAACTATCTTCGATGCGAATATCACAACGTTTATCACCGCTTTGATCCTTTACATGGTAGCTTCCGAAGAGATCAAGGGTTTTGCGATCGTTCTTATGCTCGGTATCGCTTCGAGTATGTTCACCGCACTTTTCGTTACCAGGATCATTTTCGATCTGCTGGTCGAGAACAAGTTGGTACGCGATCACCTGACGATGCTTCGTTTGATCAAGAATCCAAACATCGACTGGATGGGACTGCGCAAGGTATTTTTCATGATCTCAACGGTACTTATCGTTTGCGGTATGGGCGTATTCCTTAACCGAAGCTCGGTCGAAAACAGCAAGTACGACATCGAGTTTACCGGAGGAACACGCGTCGAGATCGACCTTAAGGAAGGGACCGGTTATGACCGTGCGAAAGTCGAAGAAATCATCAGGGCAAAGGGCCAGGATTTTGGAAGTGCCGATCTTGCAGCAGCAAGAGTTTACAGCGTAGGCGAAACAGGCTTGCAGTTCGCTATCAGCACCACCGAGACGAACAAGACCTCGGCATTGCTTACTTTCAATCAGGGCGGACAAACCGTAGAAGCTGTTAAGGCTGCTATCGAAGATGCTGTGACAGGTTCTTCGGGACGACTTTACAACCTAAATGTTGCAACCGTTGACGGTAAGGCTTTCGACGTATCGACGAGCCAGGTTAACAAGGCACTGGTTAAAGAGACGCTGACAAAAGCGTTCGGCGACATCGCAACGGTCTCTGAGCCTGTGGTAAACGAGATCGTTAACAAGGCTGTGAAAGAGGCTTTTGCCGGTTTGCTTGCTATCCGTGAAAATCTTGGCATCGACATAACATCTGTTACAGAGGTTCCGGAATCGGCTGTGGAGCTTGCCGATTTTCTCGGCGGTATCCAACTCATCTGCCAGATCGACAGACCTGCAACTTTCGACGAGATCAACACACGTCTTAAGGATATTCGATTTAAGCCGGACGCTCAGGACCTTACATGGTTCCGCGATCAGGTGCTCGACACCGATCTTGCAATCCCTGACGGGGAAACTGTTACAGACAGCTTTGTCTACGTTAGCGTTCATCCGGAAGCCGGATACAGGGATCTTGACCCAGACGAATGGGATCGTTTCGTGGATAACGAAAAAACAAAGGTCTCCAAAGCTGCTGAGCTCCAGACGACGCTTGCACGTGTAACGCAAATCGATCCGTCGATCGGCCAGCAGTCAAAGACGCGTGCGGTTATCGCTATCATGCTTTCGCTTATCGCTATCGTCGGTTACATCTGGATCAGGTTTGGAACGGCACGATACGGTTTCGCAGCGATCGCGGCGTTGGTTCATGACGTTTGCATAACGCTTGGTGCTGTTACTGCCTGCACATATATCGCCGGTACATCGATCGGCAATGCACTTGGCATTCAGGACTTTAAGATCAACCTTGAAATGATCGCTGCGTTCCTTACGATCATCGGTTACTCGCTTAACGATACGATCGTTGTGTTCGACCGGATACGCGAAAACAAGGGTAAGCTGTCAACGGTCAACCCGCAGGTGATCTCTAACAGTATCAACCAGACGCTGTCAAGGACGCTGCTTACATCGCTGACAACCTTTATCGTTGTCCTTGTCATGTACATCTACGGCGGAACCGGACTTAGAGGTTTCACCTTCGCTATGCTTGTCGGGATCATCGCAGGTACCTATTCATCGATAGCGATCGCGGCTCCGATACTTCTGTTAGGACGCAAAACTCCTTCAAAGAATTAGTTGAAGGCAAACACCAACGGTGTTATTTTGTTCGCTTTGCAAGAGCAGTAAGTTGTTGTACAAAACTGCCTTTAGGCAGATAAGCTCTTGGTTAGTTGTTTGCTAAAGTATGCAGGTTGTAATAGTAAAGCGTAACAACAATGTGGAAAAAGGTTAGACCGCGCATCGACGCGTAGTTTTTATGTATAAATAGTGCGAAGGTAATGAGAAAAGACCTTAAAATGGGAATGATAACCGGTGTGGTGATCGTAACGGTTGCCACCG
>JAGLHQ010000145.1 GCA_023143375.1 Planctomycetota bacterium | reverse complement strand
ATAAGTTCCGAGAGCAAGATCAACCAGGCTATCGAAGAGATCTATCACGGTTCTGATGTTCAAGAGCAGAGCCTTCGCGATCTTGTCGAGCTTGAAGTCGAGGCCGAGATCGCCCAGGAAGACGATTTTGACAATGACGAATTTGTCAGCGAAGAGGAGGCAGGCCAGGCACCTGTTATTCGTTTTGTGGATCTTCTACTTAGCCATGCGGTTAAAAGCCGTGCCAGTGATATTCACATAGAACCCCAGGAGCGTTCGATGGACATCCGTATGCGTATCGACGGCGTTCTTCACGATGTTGTTCCTCCTGCACGATCTATGCAGGCAGCGGTTATCACGCGGATAAAAATTCTTTCCGAGATGGATATTGCCGAACGCCGACTTCCGCAGGACGGTCGATTTAAGATTAAAACATCCGGACGCGGTATCGATGTACGTGTTTCTGTTATCCCTGTTATATACGGCGAAAAAGCAGTGCTTCGTATTTTGGATGCCAGCGCCGTCGATCTTGATCTGAACAAGCTTGGCTTCGAGTCGAATTTACTTAACGATTTTAAAACAATACTTTCCCAGCCAAACGGTATTATTATTGTGACAGGTCCGACTGGAAGCGGTAAGAGCACGACTCTTTATTCGGTATTGAATTACTTGAAAGATCCGACCAAAAATATTACGACAGTCGAAGACCCTGTCGAATATCGCCTTGAAGGTATCAACCAGATCCAGATCCGTCCCGAGATAGACCTTGATTTCGGAAAAAGTCTTCGGGCCATCCTGCGTCAGGATCCCGATATAGTTCTTATCGGTGAGATACGCGATAAAGAGACGGTCGATATTGCGATCAAGGCCTCGCTTACCGGTCACCTTGTTTTGAGCACTTTCCATACTAACGACGCACCCAGTGCGATTAGCCGATTGGTTTATATGGGCGTCGAGCCCTATTTACTGGGATCGGCCCTTAGGATGGTATTGGCTCAGCGGTTGGTCAGACGGATATGCGAATCGTGCAAAGAGCCCGTAACGCTTAGCGATGAGGTTCTAGGCAGACTCGGCATAGACCCCAAGCAAGCACATTCGGCAGTATTCTATCATGGTAAAGGGTGTAAGTCTTGCGGTGGTACGGGTTATATGGGCAGATTGCCTATATTTGAGTTTTTGATAATCGACGAAGATATTCGTCAGACGCTTTATACAGGTGGTAATGAAGAACAGATAAGACAGGTTACTCGTGAAAAAGGCTACGGCGGCCTTCTCGAAAGCGGCGTTAGCAAAATGCTGGAGGGTCATACAACCGCCGAGGAAGTTTTGCGTGTTACGTGTACCGAAAAAGCAAAAAGTTAATTTTATCAGGAGATTCGATCGTGGAAGAACAGACAAGAAGTTTTAAATATGTTGCCCGTGACTTTACGGGTAAGAAGAGGGAAGACTTTAAGCGAGCTTCCTCTTCCAATGAGGTCATTAACTGGCTCAGGGAGCAGGGCTTTACACCGATCTCTGTTACAGAAATGAAATCGACTCAGAAAAAAGTCAAACAGCAAAGCAGCGGAAGAAAAAAGCGTATAAACTCAGGCGATCTTGCAGCTATCTGCTGGCAGCTTACGACAATGGTCGAAGGGGGTATACCTATTATCGGCGCCCTTGAAACCATATCGTCCGATATTGAGAATCCACAGCTTAAAGAACTGATGCTCCAGATCGGCGAAAAAATGAAGAAGGGCGATACCATGTCCGAAACAATGGCACAGTTTCCCAAGGTTTTTAACAGTCTTTCTTGTGCTATCATTCTGGCCGGTGAGTCGGGCGGTAACCTTGCCGATGCGATAAAAAGGCTTGCCGAGTATTTTGACAATCGCGATAAGTTTACAAAGAAGATCAAAGGCGCAATGGCTTACCCCGCATTTGTTCTTGGTTTCATCACTTTTATCGTTGTGTTTATAATGGCTTTTATCATCCCCCGCTTTACGCTTATCTTCGAACAGCTTGGCGATGATCTTCCCGCATTTACACAGGGTTTTATGAATGTTTACAATCTGATCTGTAATAACATCGTTTTCATCATCGGCGGTATTGTTGTGTTAGTGACTGCGTGTGTTATGTATTCAAAGACAGAGAAGGGGCACTACAAATTTTCCAAGATATTCCTTTCAATACCTATGGTAGGCAGGGTTGCCAGTCAGGCTTTTGTCGTGATCTTCTGCAAAACGATGTCAACGCTGATCTCATCGGGTGTGTCCGTAATGGATACCTTCGATATTTTGTTAACCATGACCAACAACGATATTATCAAAATAGCGATTAAAGATACGAAACAACGCCTGGTTGAAGGTTCAAGCGTTTCTGCAAGCTTGAGTTCATCCGGATTCTTTCCCAGCATGGTCGTTAAGATGACACAGGTTGGCGAGGAAAGCGGATCGATGTCTAAGGTTCTGGAGAGAACCGCGGACTACTACGAGAGAAAGGTTGATGCCACTATCGATACTTTGATGTCACTGCTTGAACCTATAATGATTGTAACGGTTGGCGGGATAGTACTGGTTGTAACGCTTGCGTTGTATCTGCCCATATTCTCAATGGGTGCGTAATTGCGTATAAAATTGCTGTTTTTGGGCTTTTAAAGCGGTTTTGGCGGGAATTTATTTTTAAAATTTCCGGAGTTTTTGGTTTAGAGGCCCCTTGAATCGGTCGAATATCAAGAGTGTGATTAAAGAAGAAACTGTTTACTAATATTTTTTTAAGGAAGTTGACATGAAGAGTAGAAAAGGTTTTACACTGATCGAACTGATGGTTGTAATTCTTATCGTCGGTATTTTGGCAGCGGTTGCCATACCTCTGATGAGAGGTCGTATTGATTCTGCAAAGTGGACAGAAGGTAAGTCAGGTATGGGTACCGTCGGTACCGCACTGCGTGCTTATGCTGCTGAGAATGCCGCAGGAACAACGACTATTACTGATCTTGGCATTACCGTTTCTGATCTGAAAGGCACTTATTTTGAATATGCCGATTATACGATCACAGCAGTAGCCTATGATTCCGCAGCTGTGCCTGCATTGACATTTACGATCAGTTGCACCAATGCCGACCTGGTTCCTAATACAATAACATTGGACGAAGCTGGTACCTGGACTCCTTAAGTATGATCATTTGTGAAATGAATCAGCCTGGAGTTGGATGAATATTTAAAAGGGGCCCTTTGGCCCCTTTTTTATTTTTAAAGCGAATGAATACAGAGATGAAATTATCAAAAAGAAAATCGGGCGGTCTTACACTTGTCGAGATACTGATCTCTATGACTCTCATTATCGTAGTGGTTATCGGTTCAATGAGCTTTCGATACCATGCGGTTCTGGATGCACGGGAAGCCGATGCCAGAATAACGGCAGCGAGGTTAGGTTCGATGCTGCTCAATGCCTGGGTAGCGAGAGTCGGATCGACATCGTACGATCTCGTAGCTGAGTTTAATCCAGGGATACCGATAGAAATATCCGTATCTGGGCCGGATGTTCCGGCAGATTTTACCGAACTTGATAAATATCATATCACCTGCGATGACGTAAACTATTATGCAACCCTTTCCCATAAACCCACATCATCCGGTCAGGCGGGGGTGCTTACCATAAGTATCAACTGGTTTAACGACTACGGCCTCTGGAACGAATCGTCGGTAAAGCAGTCGATCGATATGACAACATACGTACGCAGCGGATCGGGTTATTGATCCAAACAGGAATAATATGATGAAGATAACAAACAGATTAAAACGAAATAAGGGTGTAACCCTGACCGAATTGATGATGACGCTTATATTGGCGAGCATTATGATCCTTGCATTAGGCATGGTTCTGGTTGACAACCAAAAGGGATGGCTGGCGATGTACTCGCGAACATTCAGCGATGTTGTGGTTGACGGGTATGTGACCCAAAACACTTTTTCTACCATAGTTCGCAAATCCAGCATCGCCGTTCATGAGTATGAGCTTTCGGCAGACGAGAGTCATATTGTCGCAGTGGAGGTATACTATTATAGCGATACCGGTACCACAGACATCGATCGTTACGCAAGATTTTACATTTCAGATGCAACACTCAGTGTTGACAAAGGCGTCGTCGATACGACAGTTCTGCCATGGGTAAAAGAAGCGCCTGCGACATCGGTGCTGGCGAGAAATGTGGCCTCCGGATATTTCGATATAAACGGTTCAAGCATACAAATAGTACTTAACCTCGATAATGGCAAAGAAGATATGAAGGTCATCTGCTCGGCTGTTAGACATAACGATTGGTTTTAATATGAAAAAAATAAGACGAAAACAAAAAGGCACAATATTAGTTCTTGTTGTAACGATCATGGTCGTACTGCTGATCACCGGTCTTGGTTTGCTAAGACTCGGCTATAGCTCGCGTATCTTAGCGGCAAGGTCCGCTTTTGAGATAAAGGCTATCGAAGCTGCCGATGCCGGTTTTGTCCAGGCGAAATTATTGATGGATAAGAAACTTAGAGATGAGTTAGTCTGGAATAGCAGCGATATGCCAAGTGCCTCTAATGTTTTACTTGCTAATTCTGACGCAACATATAGTTACGATGTAACCGGCAATGCGTTTGGTTTTACGGTTACATCGACAGGGACGGCAAGTAATACTACAAGAACCGTTAACGGTCTGCTCAAGATCAAATCTCTATGGACGGGGCTTTCAGTTCAAAACACCCTTGACATTAAAAGCGGGACCATCCTGATGAGCGATCCCGAGGGTGAGTATTTTGCAATACGTACAAACAGTATCGCCGACGCGAGTATTGTATTGAAATCGGACACCACCATTCCAGGCGATCTTATCATAGGTCCTGACGGCGAGATTGATGACGCTGTTACGATGAAAGAAACTACAGAGATCGAAGGTATGATGTTTGCCGCGGCCGAAGAACTTTATTATCCGCCGGTAACTGTTCCGAATAATTTGACGGATATCGACGAAACGAGCTATACTTTTGTTCCCGGAACCCCGCTAACCGGTAACAATAAATTCGGCAGCATGAGTCTTGCCGTCGGTGAGATCCAGGAAGTTAACGGTAACTGCGAGATATATGTAACCGGTGGTGTAATACTTGATAATTCGGCTGAGTTGGTTATTCCGGCAGGTTCGTCTTTGGTGTTATATCTCGGTGGTAATTTTGAGGGAAAAAACGGCAGCGAGCTTCAAAATGACACAGGTGCCGCTGCAAACCTTAAAATATTCGGTCTTGATACATGTACTTCGATAGATATCAAAAACAGCGGCGATTTATATGCTGCGATTTATGCTCCGAGTGCAGATCTGGTTCTTCATAACGGCGGTATAGTTGAAGGTTCCTTTGTCGGCGATAATTTTGAGATGAAGAATGCCGGAACATTCATTTACGATACCGATCTGGGAGATGTTGGTATAGATGACCTGGCAGCATCGTTTAGTGTTTTCCGTTGGTGGGAAGAGTAGTCGCAGCGTTCCATTTTTCATTTAGGCCCGATAATCCAGCGGTGTATATTTTTTTATTTTATTTTTTCCTTCAAGCGTTTTCCCTCATTTTACATTTTTCAGCTAATATCAGCGGTTCCTGTCCCGTACAAGCATGATTATGGGACCGTTTGTTTAGTAATGATTTCAGCGTAATATCAATTATCATATTGGATTTCCTATGTAATATCGCGACTTTTTTAGTCCGAAGAATGGAACAGTGCCTATTGGCTAAATAGTATTATTGTGTTGAGGAAATCGATCTTGTTAAAAACAAATAAAAAGAAAGCTTTTGGGTTGGACATTGGAACCTCATCGGTAAAGATGGTCAAACTGCAAAAAGGTCACACTGGTTACGCAGTTAGCAGAGCAGGTTATCTGGAGATTGACGGTTCCAGCGGAGATCATGATGCAAGCGCAATAAAGGCTGTCAAAGATTGTATTAATTCTTCCGGAACGAGCATTAATTCGGCGATATGCAGCATTTCCGGTAGTGAAGTTGCCGTTCGCAATTTCAAGTTTCCGGGGCTGTCTCAATCGGAAGTCGAAGGTGCCGTGCAGCTCGAAGCTTCGCAGGTATGCCCGTTCAACATCGAGAAATCGACGCTCGATTACCAATTGTTATCCACAGATCCGGAGAACACCAGCGGTATTTTGGTCGCTGCGACGAATGAACAGGTCAACAAGAAAAAGAAGATTGCCCGTGCCGCATCTCTCGATACAGCAATGATAGATGTTGACGGACTTGCACTTATCAATTGCCTCAACGAGGTGGAAGGCCTGGCGAAAGATATCTCAGCGGCGGTTTTAAATGTCGGTAACACTTATAGCAATCTTGTTATCATGGGTAACGATTCTGTTCCGTTTGTTCGCGACATTCCATACGCGGCTGGGAGTATTATCGATTACATTGCAACCGAAAAGGGGCTTTCGGTAGAAAAGATCGGTGAGATATTGTTCGGCGATATCGAATCCGTCGAGACCGAGTTCGTCCTTGGCGATTGTTTGGAGATCGCATGCGGGCAATTGATAACGGAAGTGATCGGAACGATCAGGCATCACAGAACACACACAAATACCGAAACAGTCGAGAAACTTCATGTCTGCGGAGGCTTTGCAAGTGCAAAGGGATTCGTCGAAATTCTGAACGAAAAGTTGCCGGTAGAAACTGTTTTGTGGAATCCTTTCGATAAGATGACATGTGATCTCAATGAGGAAGTAAAAGCGATGTTACAGAAAAACGGCCCGGCAATGGCAGTCGCCGCGGGTCTTGCTATGAGGGCCATTTAATATGTTTACAATTAATTTATTAAAAGCAGAAACAGTTTCAAAGGATTCTTTGAATAAGACGGTGAGTTATCTGATCGCCGCGATATTGCCGGCTATTGCAATAGCGGTAATGGTATCGCTTTTTTTGGGGAATACCGCAGTGCTGGCATCGCAAAAGCGGCAGGTTGCGAAATATGACGCATCCCTTGCGAAACTTTCGGAATCTGTGAAGATGCAAAAGGATTTCGATACCGAAAAGAAGTCAATAAATAAAAATCTTTCGGAACTGTCAAGTTCACTGAAGAACTATACACAGTGGTCCCCGATCCTTATCGAGGTCATAAAGAACATGCCCGATAAGATGATAATAACCGATCTTAATGTCAGAAAGTCGCCCACCAGCCGTAAGGTAACTACGAGCGATGGGAAGAGAAAGTCCATTAAGGGGTTTAAAAATACTTTGAGTTTGAGCCTTAGCGGCAATTCGCGTCAGAACTACGATAGCGATGTGCGGGAATATGGAAATCGCATGAACTCGTCTGAGGTTCTAAAGGGCCTTGGTCTCGAGCAGATCTCCGTATCTCAAAAAGAGGAATCTATGGATGGTCAGAAGGTGACATCCTACGGTATTAGATGTGTTTTTGTTACTAATTAAGGGTAGGCAGCCATGAAAATGATAGACAAAGAAAATCTTAAATTCGTCGCGATAGTCTGGGGCCTAAGCGTTGTGTTGGCTGGTGCGGCGTATAACTTTGTTATAGTTCCGCAGATCCAGGCGAAGCAGACGTTGAAAAAACAACTTGCCGAAAAAAAGCATCTTTATGAGTTTGCCCAAAACATGTCTGACGTGAAGAAAAGACAAGAGTTTAACAAAGACATTGAGGAATTACGGGGCGAACTGGCTAAGTATGTAGTTAATTTTGAAAACTCCTCCAATCTGACATTTGATATCAGCCGGATAGCAAACGAAAAAAGAGTGTCCTCATTCAGCATAAAAGGCAGTGATTACAGCAAAAGTAAAACGATCGAAACCAGCAAAGATATATATAAAAATCATGTTAAAATTAAATTTAACGCAGGCTTCAGTCAGTTTGCTGCGATGTTGAATGCCCTGGAAAGACATCAACCGGTGTTCTTTATAGATGATTTTAAGATCAAACGTGCTGGAAATAATGACACCAACGATAATTCAGTGGATATGAATATATCTTTTCTCACGAAAAAAGGCCAGGAAGGTTAAGCTGACCTCTGTAACTATGGAGACGATTAATGCAAGACGATAAGCTAGATATTCAAAAAATACTTCGTGACGCCCCTGACGAGGCTGTTGAGCCGGTTGATTCCGATCAGGACACTGACGACGGCAATGCGGCCGAATCTGTCGAAGAGCCCCAAGAGGTTTCAGAAGAGCCTCAAGAGGTTTCAGAAGAGTCCCAAGAGGTTTCAGAAGATCCCCAAGAGGTTTCAGAAGAGTCCCAAGAGGTTTCAGAAGAGCCCCAAGAGGTTTCAGAAGAGTCCCAAGAGGTTTCAGAAGAGCCTCAAGAGGTTTCAGAAGAGCCCCAAGAGGTAGTTGCTCCTGAGGTTTTTAAAGCACCTGTTGAAACCCGGCCGGAGCCGGAGTTAGAGGAACCTGCCGAGCCGCTTACTGCCGAGGAGAAGAAGCAACGGATCATGAAGGTGTTGGTACCGCTGCTTTTGGTCGCATTTGTTTTTATGGCCAAGAAGTCTTTCTTCCCTTCGCCGAAGGAGTCTATAGCGCAAAAAGTACAGCCTGCCCAGACTGTCCAGTCGAATATGCCGCCGCAATGGCAACTGCCGGATGAATATCCATCTTCGCTTCGCGATCCTATGAGGTTCGGTTCAGTTACCGGCGGGCAGTATGACGTTGAACCCGAATCGCTGGTACTAAAGGGGATTATTTTCAGCAGTACGCCGTCTGCGATAATTAATGGGAAAATAGTTAGAACGGGCGATGAGATGATGGGTGCGACTATCGTAGAGATAAAAAAGGGATCTGTGGTTTTCCGGAGTGGGGACCGACAGTGGGAGCAAAAAGTTAAGCGCTAACCGTTAGTAATCTAATCAGGACAGGTATTATGATCGAATTTATTAAAAAGCAGAGCGAATTAATTACAAAACAAAGCACCATCAAGATCGTTAAGATAGTTGCGATCGTGCTGGCGGTCTGTGCGATGGCAGTTGCCGAGGATGACACCAACATCGTAAGCCAAAAAGAGGTAATGACCCCATTGGATATCAAGATGCAGAAGGAGATAAGCGTCGACTTTAAAGAGATGGCGATAGAGAATGTTATTATCAGTCTTGCCGATCAGGCCAATGTCGATATTATCAAAAGCCCCGAGGTTGTCGGCAATGTTACCGCAAAGCTGACCGACGTTCCGCTGTCAGAGGCCTTGACAAATATCCTTTCGGCTCATGGTTACGGCTATATTAAAAGCAAAAATATGATACGCGTTATGCCGTTGGATAAGATGACAACATTGGCAGAGAGACTTGTTGACAGGGTTTACAGAATAACCTATGCAGATGTCAAAGAAGTTGAAAAAGCACTAAGGAATTTTCTTTCTGCCAGGGGTTCGATATCGTCGAACCCGGGAACAAGCAACATCATTATTACAGATACCGAAAGCAAGATCAAAGCTATCGATACTTTCATCGAAGAGATAGACAGGATCACACCGCAGATACTCGTTGAGGTAAGAATATACGATGTTACGTATACCGAGAACTTCGACTGGGAAGTTGCATGGAATGTCGGCTTTAACAATCTTGACGCTACAGGTACTAACAGCGATGGCACCACCGGAACAACGGAGATTGACAGCACAGGCGTCGGTATTGGCACTTCAGTTACAAGAGTTCAGAACAATCCGTTTGCCGCATCGTCTTTCGATTCGGTCAATGGCGGATCGTTCAGGATAGGTTTGCTCACAGATGCAATTGATATTGATATCGCACTGAGTATGCTGCATAAACAGGTCGCTGCAAAACTGCTTGCCAATCCAAGATTGTTGGTTCTTGATAATGAAACTGCTAATTTTGAGATCACACGCGAATTTCCTTATCAAGAGAACAGCGAGTCATCCAGTGGAGGGATAACGTTGACATATACAGATTTTAAAAGTGTAGGCGTCAAACTTGATGTAACCCCTCATGTAACTAAAGACAACCTTGTGAAGCTGCATGTAAGACCTGAATTTGGCGTTGTAGTTGGAACAGTAACGGAGGGTTCCGCACCAACAGTCGATACCCGTGTTATAGATACGACAGCTCTTATAAAGAGCAACCAGACGATCGTTATTGGCGGACTTCGTAAGAGGGAGTCTTCTAAAGATATATTTAAAACGCCTTTCCTGGGTGACCTACCTTTGATCGGCGGTCTTTTTCGGCAGGAAAACGACGAAGTTCGCACAAACGAGTTGCTCGTCTTCATTACGCCTAAGATTGTTATCGAGCCAACACTTTCACCTGATGAGATGAGATTGCTGGCGGAAACCGAGATTCCTTCGGCGAAGAATCCCAAGGAAAGAGCAGACTTTGTGGACTAATTGAATAATGCATGAATTAAAAAAGGCCGACGTTTCGATCGAGACGCCGGCCTTTTATTTTGTCAATACATTTGTCATTCCAGCGAAAGCTGGAATCCATTGTTAGTTTGCAGCAATGGATTCCAAATCAAGTTTGGAATGACAAAATATAACAGTCAATACCAAATTGTATTACTTTTTGGCAGCGGCTTTTTCTGCGGATTCGACGGTGTTGAAAAGCAGCATTGTGATCGTCATCGGGCCTACGCCGCCCGGTACCGGTGTAATGTATGAAGCCTTTTCCTTGATCGCGTCGAATTCGACGTCGCCGACAAGGCGATAGCCTCTTTTTTTCGTTGCGTCTTCTACACGGTTTACACCGACGTCGATAACGGCTGCACCGTTTTTGACCATGTCAGCGGTAACGGTGTTAGGCCGGCCGGAAGCAGCGATGATAATGTCGGCCCGCAGGCAGTGTTCTTTGAGATTTTTTGTACGTGTGTGGCAAACCGTAACAGTCGCGTTACCCATGTCGTTTTTCTGGATGAGCATGTTTGCAACGGGCTTGCCGACGATGTTGCTCCTGCCGACGACGACGACTTCTGCGCCTTCTGTCGGTATGTTATTTCTCTTTAGAAGCTGCAATATGCCGTGCGGGGTACACGGTAAAAACGCCTTTTCGCCGACTACCATTTTGCCGACGTTTACCGGATGGAAGCCGTCAACGTCCTTATCCGGGTTGATCTTTAGCAGTACCTCGCTTTCGTTGAGATGCTTTGGAAGGGGAAGCTGGACGAGAATTCCATTGATCTTCGGGTCGTTGTTGAGTTTTTCAACGAGCGTCATAAGGTCTTCCTGCGAAGTGTCGGCAGGCAAACGGTTATCGTCCGAAAAGATCCCGATCTCTTCGCACGCACGCTCTTTGGCGGTGACGTAAGATTTCGATGCCGGATCCTCGCCGACTAAAACCACTGCAAGCCCCGGAACGATTCCGCGATCTTTCAACTTTGCAACTTTTTCTTTAAGCTCTGCCCGCATATCTGCGGCTACTTGTTTACCATCGATTATTTTTGCTGCCATAACTTTAATGCTCCTTAGAATGTTTTAGAAAAGTCCTTTTACTTTTCCGGTTTCCACGTCAACGTCAATTCTTCTATAGGCCGGGTTCGACGCAGTTCCGGGCATAAGCTTGATCCCGCCTGCTAATGGAACGATAAACCCTGCACCTCTGTAAACGAGTATGTCGTTTATCGGCAGCACAAAATCTTTAGGACGGTTCTTAAGCTCAGGATCGTGCGAGAGGCTTAGATGCGTCTTAACCATACACGTTCCAAGCGTCTTTGAGGCAGGGTCCGCTTCGAGTGCCTTCGCTTTTTCAAGAGCCTTATCGGTATATGTTACACCGCTTGCGCCATAAACTTCCTTAGCGATAAGCTCAATACGCTGGCGCAAAGGTGTTTCCAGTTCATACAGGAACTTGAAGTTGTTTTCTGCCTGGCACGCTTCGATGACTGCTTCTGCAAGCTCGATAGCTCCGTCTCCGCCCTTTAGCCAGTGTTCCGAAAGTGCAGCCAGTGCACCGTTTTCTACTGCAATCTTTTTGACCAGTTCGATCTCGGTTTTGGTGTCGGTGTAGAAGCTGTTGACACATACGACAGGTTTTACGCCGGACTTTTTGACTGTTTCGATGTGAGCGATAAGGTTGTCGCAACCCTTTTCGACGAGTTCGAGATTCTCCTTAGTGTATTCGTCTGCAAGAGGCATGCCCGGTTTTACTGTTGGTCCGCCGCCGTGCATCTTTAACGCTCTTATTGTTGCCACGATCACAACCGCATCGGGCTTGATACCTGACATGCGGCATTTAAGGTTCCAGAACTTTTCAAAACCGATGTCCGCTCCGAATCCGCTTTCTGTTATAACGTAATCGGCAAGCTTGGTTGCGATCCTGTCTGCGATGATGGAGCTTTGGCCGATCGCAATATTCGCAAACGGTCCCGCGTGTACGAATACCGGCTGCCCTTCGATAGTCTGCATCAACGTAGGGTTAAGAGCTTCGACCATCCACGCTGTCATTGCACCGTCGACTTCAAGGTCGCCGGTCGTTACATCGTTACCGTCTTTGTCGAAGGCCATTACGATCTTACCCATGCGCTCTCGCATATCTTTAAGATCTCTTGCAACCGCCAGAATCGCCATGATCTCGGATGATACTGTGATCTGGAAACCGGACTTCATTTCAAGTCCGTCCATCTTTCCGCCCTGACCGATGGTGATGTTTCGCAGTGCCTGTGCGCAGAAATCGATCGCCCATTTGACTTGTACGTTTTCAGGGTCGATGTTAAGCCTTTTGTGAATGTTGCTCTTTGCAAGGCGCGGGTCGTCATAGTTGTTTTCATGCTGCATTCTCGATGTGAGTGCGATCATTGCAAGGTTATGAGCGTTCGTGATCGAGTCGATATCGCCGGTCAACCGGATCGAGAAGGGGGTAAGCGGGATGCACTGCGCAAGCCCGCCGCCCGCTGCTGAGCCCTTGATGTTAAAGGTTGGCCCGCCGCTGGGCTGGCGAATAGTGCCTACGACGCTTTTGTTAAGTTTGCCAAGTCCCTGCACAAGCCCGATAGCGGTTGTAGTTTTTCCTTCGCCAAGAGGCGTCGGAGTGATCGCGGTAACGTCAATGTACTTGCCGCTTGGTTTGTCTTTGAGTCTTTCCAGCACCTTCAGGTAATCGACTTTTGCCAGTTGTCTGCCCATCGGCAGCAATTCGTCAGATTCGAGGCCGAGGTCGGCAGCAAGCTTACCGATCGGTACAAGATTCTCTTCGGCTGCTTCGGCTACTTCCCAGTCTTCCATTTTTGTCGGGTCTAACTTCATTAACTCTCTCCTGTGTACATAAGTTTCTTAATCAATCGTTAACAATTATTTTCTACAGCATAAAGAATATACGAGTTTGTCATATAACGTACAAGCCGTTTTTTTGCACAATTTTGCTCTTTAGGCCAAACGGCTTACAGTTCCCTGTATGCTTTCAGATAGCTGTCGGAATAAAGCTGCTTATTCATCAGCATCTCCGCGGTGGCAAGGACATCCATCAGTTGATCGTCAAGCACATCGACGATCGCAGAGTCCGCACCGTGACATATCGTCATCGCAAGGAATATCCTGTTAATAAGGCTTCTCTCAGTCGAACCCTGAGACATATTCGACAGCCCCATCGTAATATGCGGTATAGGATCGGCAAGATATTTGATCTGGTCTATCGCTGTCAGGATCGCTTCGGGCTGAGTCTGTGCGTTCGGCACCTTAACCGGTAGAACGATCGGATCGATGAAGAGTCGATCCGTTGCGAAATCGGCTTCCATTGCTTTTTCCACGATCCCAGCCGCTATCGCAACACGGGTATCGGTGTCCTGAGGCACACCGTTTTTGTCCATGGTAAGAGCGATGATCTTTCCGTCGGGCCCTGCCTGCTGAGCTAAGGCTATGAACTTATCGAGAATTTCATCGTCGTCTTTTTTATTAAGCGGCGTCGAGTTGAGCAGGATACCCATGCTCGTGTCAGCTACCTTAAATCCCGCTTCAATTACATTTAGTTTTTGCGAATCCAACGACAGCGGAGTCTTGCATGTTTCCTGAATAGTTTCCACAAGCCATGCCATTGTTCCTTCCTGATCGGCGGCTGCGGTTCCGACATTTACGTCCAGGTATTTCGCTCCCGCTTCTGTCTGACGTTTTGCGAGGTTCTGTATGACATTTTTATCTTTGCTCGCGATCGCCTGCTTGACATCGTCAAACATTCCGTTAATTCGTTCACCAATACTGTAAAACATTTCTGTCTCCCATATATGCTTTAATAAAGCTCGTCTATAAAGTTCTTTACCGTCGCGACCGCTTTCGGGTGACGCATACGTAATATATCGGTTCCCGCCTGCATGAGGCAAACCGCTGTCGATGCTTCCCACAAAGGTCCGCGTTTTGCCGCATCGCCCCATCCGGGTGCGTCGGCAGCCTTAGCTTCTTTTGTGCGCCACGCTTCGCTGCCGATGTCACAGATAACCGGCATCGCCATCATTTTATCGCCGCCAAGCGTTGCAAGCCGCTGGCGTTCCTGTATCGAGTAGCTGTATTCGATACCATAGCCCAACGCGCCGGTACTCTGGAAGGTTACAACTCTTTCAAGCGGGAATCCCATGTCGGAGACCAGAATGTTGACCTGCTTTGCGATGTTGATGTCCAAAGGTGCCTCGGTGATAAGAAAATGTTCGTCAGCAAGAGCGATAGCGGTAAGCGATTTATAGTTGCTTTCGCTAACCGTACCGATAAGGCACTTTTCGCCCTTTGCAGCTTCCGAAACCTTTGGCATTATCCGGTTATCTTTTTCGTAGTTATTGCATCCCCACAGGATCACAGGCACACCAACGGCAGCAAGTACATCTTTGGTAACTTTCACAGCGTGTTCGGCGTCTTTATCGCCTTTGTCCGGATGGATGCCGTCAAATTTCAAACAGATAACATCGGCTCCGTATTCTTCGACGCATTTTTTCGCCCACGCAGCCGGGTCACCGATCACGTCCTTATAGCATTCTAAAAGATGTTCGGGCCAGTCATCGGGTGCTACGTCCAGAACATCCATTGCGATGATCGGTTTTTCGCCGGCACTTTCGCTGCTGCCTGCGTATACGACATTGGCCGCACCGCCGACAGTTACCGTAGTTGTCCGTGTTCCGCCGTCAGCGCTGGTTGCGCCCAGGGTGATCTTGTTAACCGATCCTCTAAAATTCTCTGCTATCTTTGGAACTGGCATTTAATACCTCCGTTTGCTATTTTTCAATTTCCAATTCTTTATAAACGATATTTCGCACTGCTGTTAGTGCGGCGTTATCCTCGTCCAGCTCGAATATTGTTTTGCCCTCTACCGAAAGGTCATACACCGCGTCGTCGTAAGGAATGCTTCCTAAAACTTCGACGCCATTTACTTTTATGTCAACGTCTTTTTTCGTTCTGTTCCAGATCAGGCCTACCTTTGCGATGTTGATCGGCAGCGAGTCTATAAGCCCTACGATCCGCTTAGCGGTGACAACGCCAACCTTAGTCGGTTCGGCAACGATAATAAGCAGATCGATGTTGTCCGTCGTCCGCCGCGAAAGATGCTCCATGCCCGCTTCGTTATCGGTAATAACAAAACCGTACGATCCCGTCAGCCGGCTCAAAAAACCTTTCAATATATTATTTACCGCACAGTAGCATTTGGGCCCTTCGGGCCGACCCATCGAAAGCAGGTCAAGCCCCTTGCTTTCTGCTATAAGACTTTCGCAGTCCATGCCGAATGCCTGCAGTTTGCTGATACCGCTCGGATTATTCTTATCCGTCAGAAACTTATCGCGAAGATCTGCGACGGTCCCTTCTTCTTCTATACCCAGAGCAAGGCCCAGACACGCATTAGCGTCAGCGTCTACCGCAAGTATCGCCTTGGGCGATTTGCCCAGCAGCGATCTTATCATAAGCGCGATTATCGTCGTCTTTCCCGTTCCGCCCTTACCGCTTACCGCTATTGTTTTTGCCATTATAATTCTAACCTGTTACTGTCATCTGTTCTGTCTTGTCATCCCAGCGAAACCATGGGACTCGTCCTTTTTCGCAGGCTGTGCTTTAAACAGCAAGCTAACGGGCCACGATCTTATCACCCTAAAGGGTGTCATCCCAGCGAAAGTTGTAAATCCGCCTTTGGAGGGCTGGGATCCATTCCTGCAATCCAAACTTGTTCCACATTACCGGTGGCACGGTCAATCTCCGCTTGGCCGTGTTGTCTCCGAACTCCGAACTCCGAACTCCGAACTTGTTGCCGATGGGAACAGGGACATGTCCGTATGCGGCAGGAACTTTGCCTTGATGAACTCATCCATATAATCCGGATGCGTCATCAGGTCCGAATAGGTCATAGATGTCGCTATCTCTTTGGCCTCTGCCTGTGCCCCGCGGCTTAGCAGCACCATCTTTGCTCCTGCGATCGAGGTGTTGCCCACAAAGTGTATTTTTTCCATATCGACGTCCGGCAGCATCCCTACGGTTACCGCCTGTTCTATATTAAGATAGTTTCCAAAGCCGCCTGCCAGGAACACCGCGTTCAGATCGCCGACGGTTATCTGTGTCATATCCATCAAAACCTTTATACATGCGAACACGCCTGCTTTCGATCGGATAAGGTTGTCAATGTCTGCCTGCGTTATCGCGATCTCTTTATGTTCTCCTTCGCTCTTAACGAGAACAAACTCAATGCCTTCGTTACCTTCGGTAAGCCTCTTATCGTTTGCAACCTGGAACTTGCCGGTTCTGTCTATTACCTCAGCCTTAAAAAGTTCTGCGATAGTATCCAACAGCCCCGATCCGCATATCCCTATGGGGTGAGCGTTACCGACGGTCTTGTATTTAATTTCTCCGTCATCCGTTATCCAGAGTTTTTCGATCGCTCCGTTGCTTGCGCGCATTCCATTCTTGACGCCGCCGCCTTCAAAAGCAGGGCCCGCAGAGCTTGACGCGCACATCATCCAGTCCCTGTTGCCGAGAACAACTTCGCCGTTGGTCCCGATATCGACGAACAGCGAAACGCCTTCATAAGAATTTGCCTGCGTCGCAAGTACGCCGGCGACAATATCACCGCCGACATAGGCAGCCACGCTCGGCAGACAATACAAAAGACCGCGGTTGTTTATCTGTATCCCAGCCTCTGCCGCACGGATAGGCGGGATAAAGCTTGCTGACGCAACATACGGCTCACGTCTTATCCTTGTCGAATCCAGGTTCAGCAAAAAATGAGTCATCGCCGTGTTGCCCGCACAGATAACCGCCGTTATATCCTTTAGACTTATTTGGTTTCTTTCCGCCAGCGTTACTATAAGATCGTTGACGTCTTTAACTATCGATTGCTGAAGTTCATCGAACGCATCGTTCTGTTCGCCGTACATTATTCTGCGTATATAGTCCTCGCCAAAATTTATCTGGCTGTTGTACGTCGCCTCGGTATCGATCGTCTCGAAGCTGTTTAAGTCTTCAAGCTGGGCAACCACCGTCGTTGTCCCAAGATCGACCGCAACGCCGTAGTTAATCTTTGACTTATCGCCCGGTTCTATCTGGACTATCTCAACAGCGCCTGCGCGGAAGCCGATGGTTGCGGTAACCTTATAGTCCGCCTCTTTCAGTATCTTCGGCAGCTCCTGCATTATTCGGTATCCCATCTGCAAAACCGAAACATCCGTCGACATGTGGTTTTGTATCGCAACATTAAGCCGCTCGTGATCTGCGGTATGATCTTCGACAGTAGGGGCCTTAAGCTCAAGATAGACTTTTTGAACAAGCGGGCTGTATGTAAATGCCTTGGCGTCGCTTTCGCCTGCCAGGTCCCTAAACCGCGACGCATCGATACCGGTAAGTATCTGCGACGTTTCAAGCGTGTGCGATTTCGGGATAGTTATCGTCATGTCCGAAAGGATAGTTGTCTGGCACGCCAGCACAACATTCTCTCTAACCTCTTGCTGTGTAAGCAGCGTCGTGGTTTTCGTGCGGAACTGCCCGTCGTTTATCGCCACTTTGCATTTGCCGCAATACCCGTCACCGCCGCAGATGCTGCCGATATACACTTCCGCTTTTCGCGCAGCGTCAAGGACCGTCGCACCTTCCGGCACAGCGACCTTAAGCCCGCTCGGTTCGAAGCGGATATGACAACTTTTCTTGTCCCTGTCTTTCACTTATGCAATTTCCTGTAAGAATTTTGGAAGCATTGACGATTCACGCGGGCCGACAATAACTTCCCACCCGGTCTCTTCTTCCACCTTACCGCTCATCACAGCAACGTATCCCGGTATGATCAGCTTGCGATGCTTGACAATATTTTCGACGTCGCATTTCGTTATCGCAGCAGCGACCACCTTTTCGTTAAGCTTATCGCCCGAGTAAGCCGTCAGCACGCTGGTACCTTCCGTATCGACAACCAGAATGTAGCAGGGAACTCTGCTGCCTTCTGCGTCCGATTCGACCGTATAGTATGTAAGCGAAAAATTCGTCGTAAACAGCACCGGCGACTGATCGGTAACCTCGCCGATCGCGTATAGTTTCGGCTCTACCTGAACCGGTTTTTGCGGATCGGTAAAGATATTCATGATCGCCGTCAGCATCGGCAGCATCGCATACTGCTCTGCGGTTTCAACTACGACAATGCTCGAATGCTTGCATATCAAAGAGATTGCCTTGACAGCCTGATCCTCCGCTTTACCTTCCAGAACGCAAGATATCGTCGGATAACCCAACGCCCTGAACGACTTCTTAAGTGCAAGCGTCTTTATCTGCGTCAGCCCGTAGAGCCGATTCTTTAATGTTTCGTTAAGCGAAAGAACGATATCTTCGACGCCCGCTGCTTTGATCTTTTCGGTAAGCTCGGCCAGCGATTCGATGCTTTCGGCTTCGGCAACAACCGCACACCCGTTATCCTTTGCGATCCTGGCAACCGCTTCTGCGTTGTCAGCCGTAGCTTTTGCGATCAATGGCTTTGCGTCTGCAACTTTTGCAACTGCCGCCGCCAAAGCATCCGCCGAGTCAGATACAAGTATCATAGCAAGCGAACTTGCTGCCTTTACCGCTTCCGCTGCCGCGGCGAAACTATCTGCCGATCCGCTTTCGTTTATGATCGTTATCGAGTTAACCTGAATATGCGTCCCGACCCGGTCGAACTGAAGGGCGTTGATCGCTTCGATCCGCGCTTTCAACGCATCGCCCGAGAGAGTATCCGATACCGTCACCGAAACAACCGTCTGATTGTAAAACTTCTCTTCGTGCCTAAACAGTACCGTTTCCTGCCCGACCTTTACCTGCCCGTCGCCTGTGCCGAACTGTACCGCTTTGATAGGCGGTGCCGAAGCCTCTGCCAGCGATGCCCGTGTCTCTTCCGATGCGTCCGGACATTCGTCAAGGTTCGCTTTCTTTTGAGCAAGTGCCATCGCAAACGCAAGACACGTAGGTTTGCCGCATTTCTTGCAGTTAGTCTTTGGCAGCAGCTTGAATATCTGTAATCCCGTTAAAGCCATCTCTTCACCTCATATAAAAATCGCTATTGTTCTTTATAAAACAGTCCCAGCCGAAGGCCGGCTCCTTGATTTTACATTTTAACATTTAATTTTTTATATTACATCAAAACATTTCGTCCATTTCCATCGCCGGGTGCCCGTTGCCTGAGATAAACTCAAGTATCTGTTCTTCATCGGCGCCGACGTTTTCGTCTGCGATCTGGCTGAAGAACTCTTCTCCGTTAAGGCCCGCTTCTTCGGCTCGTTTGACCAGGGTTTCTTTCAGCTCTCCCTTCAGTGCCGCCGGCATCCACACGATCCTTTTTATCCCGCCCTCAGCCGAGATAAATTTCTTCGAACCGATATACTGTTTCGAATGGCCGATAAACCCCGGCATCTGGTTTCCGCCGCCAACCGTTCCTGCAAGCGTTGAGAACTTCATCCCGCTGGGCGTCATCTCGCTATACTCACGATCGACGATCATAATACCGTTAGTCGACGGCAGCACCGCCGAGATACATTCAAAACATCCGCAGCTTGTCATAGGGTCGACGATCATCGAATACGCGCTCATGCTCTCGACCGCACCCTGCGTGGTGCTGCTGATAAACTCGTCAACCTTTTCCCACTTACCGGTCACCGCGTCAAGCGTTGCTCCCTTAGCGATCGGCTGGTTCGCACCGGTCGGGGTGATCTCATAAGCAGCCTTTCCGTCAAGCCAGCTATACGCTCCGCAAAGTCCGCTTCTCTCCGGCGTGATAATACAGATATGATCCGGAGCAAAGCTCTGGCAAAGCGAACACGAATAGAACGTATCGACGCTCTCGTCGCTCATGTCCGCAAGCCGGCTATCGCGAGAAGCATAGCTTTGCTTTGCCTGTGCAAGAAGCTCTTTTACTTTTGCCTCTTCGGTGTAAATCTTGATCTGCACCTTATCTAAAATGCTCGAATATTGCTCGTGATACATCGCGTGCAGGATGCTGCCGAAGTGCTCGATCTTAAACCCGGCCTTCTGTGAGTCCTTGCTGATCCTAAGCCAGATAATGTCTCGCTGACCCATGTGCCAGATACCCTGACCCTCGTTGATCAGCGTATGAACCTGTCTTTCCAGTACCGGCTCGAAGTCCGCCTGCATCTTTCGACCGGACGCTTCGATAACTATCGCAAGCGGAAGGGCATCTCCTTCTTTCACAGAGTCGATCTCAGGGCCGATCACTTCGATAAGACCGTCTTTGACCTCGTCGCTCGACTTCATTGTAAACCACTCGAACGCCGGTGTCTTCTTACCGCCGAATTCGACATACATGTCGTCCTTACGGATTCGCTCGCCCTCGAACGCAGGGCTGTAAGCGATCGGGATAGGGACTTCCGATACCACAACCTTAAGCCCACGAACCTCGATACATTTGTCAACGATCTCATCGTGCGGGATATTCGATATTACGTGCTCATAGGTACACACGCCCGTCGGAAGGATCTCGGGAATATCGGAATCGGCGATCGTCGGGAACCCGAAATTGATCGCTCCCGCTGCCGTGGCATACCATTCATCTGTCACCTCTCCCAAAGCCATAACGAATGCGAACACCCTGTTCTTGTTATAAAGCAGGTTCCGTCTGAAATCGCCCGGCTGAACTCCTCCGAAGCTAAGCGCCGCTCTGCTTGCAAAACCAAGCGCATAGATCGCGGAACTTATCCCTCTCCCAAACGGGACCAGTCTCGTGTCCCAGCCCAATTGAACTCCGCCTTCTATAAGTTGCTCTGCGAAGGACGTTCCGTTGTCATTAGCAGCCATGAAAACATAAAGGCTCTTTTCCTGAAGCTTTCGTGCAATACTGACAGCCGTCTCCACATCTGGTGCCGCTCCGACTATCGCCGCAAACCCCGGTGCAGTTCCGTCTACGAATTGGATACCGCGCTCACGCAAGATAATGTCGTCAGCCGCTCCGAGCCACAAGTCGTCAACAGGATTCGGACCGATCAGGTACTTACACGCCTCGATGATCTCTTCGGCAAACAGCGTTGCCATTCCCGCATCGAGTACCGGACCTAAGTATGGAAGCCACACATCGTCGTCAACCAACGCCGGAAGCAAACTATCGATCTCTTTGAAAACCGCTTCAAAGTCCGACAGTTTCTCGACCGCTATGCCCGTCATCGAATAAATGATTGGGATGAAGTAACCGGTATTCGGAAACTCTACCGCACAATCGGCGCCTTTTTCAGAAACCGCTTTTGCATAGATTTCCTTCGCCTGTTTTGCAATACTGTGCGCGCCGCGTATTCCTGCTGAGGCTATTATTCTTGACATGTTAACCTATCCTTTTAATAGTAACATTTTATTATTGATCAAAATTCCAACTCACGACGGTCGTCCATACCGAAAAGCTTACGCTCGGTGTCCTGGTTAATTCCAAGTGCGTCACGTTTCTTTTCGATTGCTCCCAATATCAGGTCAGCCGCTTTAACAGGATCGCTTTCGATCATCCACTTAGCGCCAAGATCGTTTTCGATCTCATCGAGAAGATATTTCTTCACCTTCTCGCTGCCGTCTATCTGAAGCAGTCCTTCGCCGAACACTACCGGCGTTCCGCTTGCGACAAAGTAATGGCCGATGGCACTAGCTTTTTCATGGACCGAAGAAAGGCATGCTCCCACAACCGGCAGATCGGCCAGGTCGTCGCCAAGTCCCCCTTCTTTCACGATCTCGCAGCACGAAACCAACAGCCGGCTGTTATCGACACAGCTTCCGCACGCAAGTACGGGAGGTATACCGACTGTTTCACATACTTCTCGCAGGCCGGGACCGGCCATATCCAACGCTGCTTTCGGATTATTAAGGCCCGTCTTACCGCAAGCGATCGTCGCACAACCGGTCGTAAGCACTAAAATGTCGCGCTTGATAAGTTCTTCGACCAGTTTAGTGTGTTCGTAGTCCTGCGTCACCTTAGGGTTCGTACATCCGACAACACCGGCGATACCGCGTATCCTGCCGTTAATAATATTGTCATTCAACGGCCTGAAGCTCGCACGGAACTTTCCGCCAAGTATGTACTTGATCGACTCCATGCTAAACCCGCCAACCGCTGCCGTCTTCTCTTTCGGAATATGGACCTCGCCGCGGTTCTTGTAGTTATCGATTGCCGTCTTGACAAGTTTCTTAGCCGTCTCAAGGGCATCTCGTTCGTCCATCTCAACATGCTCTACACCCGGCATCCTGGCCTTATCAGCCGTGGTGATAAGCTTCGTGTGGAAATGCTTAACAAGGCTTGTCAGTCCCTGCATAATACACTGAACGTCAACTGCCATAAGCTCGACAGCACCGGTAGCTACTACAAGCTCCTGGTTTAGGAAGTTGCCCGCGATAGGTATTCCATGACGCATAAGCAACTCGTTCGCGGTACAGCATGTCCCTGCGATAGTTATACCTTTTGCGCCGACTTTTTTGGCCTCTTCGAGTATCTCCGGACTCTGCGACGCTGCCGCGATCATCTCAGATAAAATAGGCTCATGACCGTGAACGATGATGTTGACTTCGTCTTCTTTTAATACGCCCATATTGATCTCGCCTTTACCCGGATACGGCACACCGAAAAGAATATCCTGCAACTCAGTCGCGATCAGTGATCCGCCCCAGCCGTCTGCCAGGGCACACCTGCTTGCCTGCTTGAGGATGTTTTTATAATCCTGATCGACTCCCATGCTCGTTCTGTGCAGAGATTCGGTTACTTCCCGGTCTATCGCACGAGGAGTTACGCCTTGCTTTTTCCATATCTCCTGACGAGGTGCCGGGGCACGTTTGGTCATCAACTGTTCGCCTTCGTATTTACCGAATTCCTTTATCGCTATTATTCCGACATCCACCGCGATCTCGTTGACCTTGCGTCCTTCGGTTTTAACACCGAACTCTTCGGCAAGGCGCATCAGCTTCGGAATGTCCTTAATCTCATAGTCTTTTGCTTCGCCTCTGGCTGTTGCAAGAAAAACCTCCGCGACCGTTCTGCCGTGATCGCTGTGGGCACTGGTTCCCGCGGCTACCGCTCGCAGAAAGTTACGCGCGACGATCGTATCGGCATCGGCGCCGCATACTCCAAGCGGTGCTTTCTTGCTAATACGGCAGGGGCCCATCGTACAGATTCTACAGCAAATACCGCTTTTACCGAATCCGCACTGAGGACTCTGCGCATCAAGCCGATCCCAGGCATTCTCAAGCCCCTTATCAGCCATCAACTGAATCATTTCCTGTGCCGCCTTGTCACTACTGCGTTTCTTAGGATCCATATTTTTCCCTTAACTATTCATAACATCTAACAAACTGTTAATTTACTTTGTCATCCCAGCGAAAGTCGTTTATGCCTTAGGTGCTCCGGGTCCATTTTCACAATTACAACTTGCTCCACCGTAGGATGGGCAAATTTTTTGCCCATGCGGTTATCTCCGCCGTCACAGATCATAAAACACTGCCGCCATAGCCGGCCTCCACGCAATTTAGTAGAAATTTCAGTTCTGCTAAATTGCCTCGCGAAGCGGCCCCGAAGGGGCTTAATACGAATCACGAGTCACGAATTCCGAGAAAAACGATTCCATTATCAGTTCCTTGGTCTTCTTTAACTCAGTTACCAGACTCTCGCTTGCATCCATTACTGCCGACCGTGTAAGGTCCGCCGTTTGCACCGATGCATCGTAGCCGTAGCTCCCAAGCACTTTGATATCGCCAAGCTGCGACCTTACCGCTTCGACCTGGGCGTCATCGGTTACCTTGTTAATAAACGCTCCGATGTGCGGTATCCCAAGCTGTGTTGACATCTTAGCGATGTTTGTTGCTGTTTCGATGCTTCGCGCTCCGGGCTCGACGACGACTATCATTGCGTCTATTCCCCGAACGCATGCTCTGCCCATAAACTCTAAGCCTGCCGCCAGATCCACAAGAACAACTTCGTTACTGTGCAACAGCGAATAACCCAGCAGTGCCTTTAGGAACGCTCCTTCCGGACACGCACACCCGCTCCCTGCATTTTCGATACCGCCAAGACTCAATAGTTTCACCCCATTGGCTTTGATGCTGTATTTTTCAGGAAGATCGGATATCTCCGGGTTTAGTTTGAAGTATTGCCCCACTGTCCCCGGTTCTGCCCCGGTGCGTTCCTTGATCAGATACTTCATCTCGATCAGCGGAACAGGGTTCTTCTCTGCCGAGATACCAAGCGCCGATGCAAGGTTAGGGTCCGAATCGGCGTCTATTGCAAGAACGTCAAATCCGTCAAGGCTAAGAAGTTCAGCCAGCAACGCGCAAACTGTTGTCTTCCCGACACCGCCCTTACCTCCTATTGCGATTTTAAAGCCACGTTTCAAGCAAAACTCCTACTGCCATTGTCGTGTTGTCAGGTGAAATTCCAAGTCACCGGTCTTATCCCTCTACTGATAAGCAGTTAGAATCAATTCCCATAAATACCGTCTGGCATTAACAACAATTTCTCTAAGCTAAAATTGGTAAACAACGAATGCCCGCCGATTAGATCGACGCCAAAAACCGCAAATCCAGCCCGCTGACAAACCATCGGAGATATCTTGCTTGAAGCTGAATTTCCAGGCGCCACATCATATCTATCTTATAGATACTTGTCCACCCCTAATTGACGTCCTTTTGGGGTTTTTAGCACTTTTCTAATAATATCTTCCAGCTTCCCCTTATCTGCATCGGGACACTCGTCCGCGATATTCACAAGCCAGTCCGCGTCCCAGATAACTTTGAACTCGACAGTTTCGTTTATCCGTACGTCACGCCCGCTGTGATGGTTTGCGATGATAAGGCATACGGTATCTATCGTTTCATGCTCTAGTTCGTGACTTTTAAGTATCTCCGCAGCGATCGGCGGACCTTCCATCTCCTGATATTTCCCCGCACTCGACCCATGCTTCGCCTCAGCTTCATGTATCCCGATGTCATGCAGGATCGCCGCAGATTTGACTATTTTAAGGTCGCCCCCTTCGGCGCGTTGGATATGTTCTGCGTAGGAAAGCACAGCCAGTGCATGGTCGATCCGTTTCTGATCCGTTCCGAACACAGCCTTCATATCATCGATCAGCTTATCGCTAAGCACCTCGGCATCTCTATTCTTTAAGAGGTCTCCGACGCATTGCTCGGCATATTTGCACCATTTCGCGCACCCCAGATCTATCTTAGGGTTCCACACAGTTTCGGCGCACTTAGGACACTTACGCTTGGGCTCATCTTTCCAGAACTCCATAGACTCACCGCATTTAGGACAATCAAACTCACAGATGTCCTCCGGCTTCCAATAACGCTGATCCTGTCCCGGGCATTTCGCCATATTCTTAACCTTCGTTTTAGTTGCCTGCGCCACAGCCGATCAAAGCCCAAATCGACCGCAGACCAACGCTACCGCAAGTTTACGCCTTATACCAATCCTAAAAAATGCGCTTTCCCGAATCACAATTGTCATCCCAGCGAAAGCTGGGATCCATTGTCACGGCGTAGAAATGGATCCCAAATCAAGTTTGGGATGACAAACCGTATTCACTGACGCGTAATTTTTAATGCGAACTGGTATTAGGTGGCAGCCTACCCGCTGAACGCCGGACGCTAATAACATTTTGCATTACACCAACTTTCCACTATAATACCCGTGGCTTTAACGTCAAGGGGAATCAAAGGTTCACAGTAAAACGCTGATTTTTCCACCCCCGTAAACGGAAAACAATAATAAAGAATCAATAGAAAATTGAAATTATGCACGAAAAGCTATACAAACAGCTTATAAAAGCCGATTCGCAACAGGTCGCCCAAAACGCACAATGCCAATTTGACGCCGCCGGCAACCAGTACAAGCTGAAGTTCCTAAACACAGACTATATAATAGATATCGATCAGCAATGCATAATCCCCGCCGAAGAGGGTGCCCAGGGTGGTAATCCCGGCTTTTTGCACCAGCTTTGCATGCTCGCATACTTGATAAAAGCTAAAGACATACCCCTGACCGGACGGCTCGTAACCGCAGACAAGCTCGACGGCGGACAATTCTTTTTCCGCTCACCGCATCAGTTACCCACAAAACGACTCGAAGACGCCTTCGGTACCTGCCCCGACCTGTTATACACTGCCGCCGGGCCTCTAAACCCACAAAAATGCGAGTTCGGCGACGCTTCCGTCCGCTTTTTAGCCTTCCCCAACGTCCCCGTACACTTCATCGTATGGGCAGCAGACGACCAGTTCCCGGCCCGCGCATCCATACTCTATGACAGGACCGCCGACCAACAGTTGCCGTTAGACGCGATCTGGTCAACTACCAACATCGCTGTCAAAAGCATAACAACGTAGGAGTTTGGCTGGAAAACTACGTTGTTAAGAGGATAGGATATATCGCTTGTCCCCGCTGTTACGGATATAGTAATATTACTTAAATACAGATGGCGTTTTTATTTTTTTTAAAAAAATTAGCCTTGACTTTTGGAAAGATCAAGGTATAATAGCGGGTATGAAGCAGTATATGTGTGAGCAGTAGATGCGCGAGGGTCGATCTATGCTCATCAGCGAGGGAATGTGATGTCATCAAATAAACTACTAAGATCACGGTGGATATCTCTGGAGCCGCTTAGGGCCGGTTTGCTTCCCACTAACACTCAGGTTATTTTTCGCCGCAACATCACAACCGAATTTAATTGTAAACGCACCGCAGGGGGTTTTCTGTAAGTGCGATTAATATTATTTTTTTTTGAAAGGAGAGGTTTTATGAAAAAGTTATTGTTTTTAATTGTTGTAAGCTTGATGCTGGTAGGTGTTGCAAGTGCCCGCACAGTGTGGAGACCAGACCTTAACACGCCGCCGATCTTTGCGCCGGCCGCTGGTGACTGGATGGATGAGGGAAACTGGGACGCGGGCGTTCCTGTTATGGAACCGGAAATAGATAATACGGCGGGCAAAGCCGTGTTTTTTCACCCCGAAGCCACAGCAGAGTGTTGGGTGACCACACCCGACGCAGTTTGCTGGACTCTTAATGCGGGCGATAATGAACCGATGGTTGCCCCGCTTGTAATTAAGGACGGCGGAACCCTCACAACGGGTCCTGTCTGGAGCGGTATCGGATACAACACCGTAGGTGAGGTGATCGTCGAAAAAGGCGGACAGATTGATTTTGGCAGTCATCTGTGGATTGGAATGTTAGCCGGTGCTGATGCAACCCTTACTATCAATGGCGGTACAGTAAATGTTGGAGTCGCTTTTGACGTAGGCAGAGTAGTTGGCGCCGAAGCGCTTGTCTCGGTCAATGCCGGACTTCTGTCAGTCACACATGTCACTACGCCAGCCGCCTCAGGGTGGTATAAGCATGACGGCGGCGTGATAGATATCAG